>JACSRR010000059.1 GCA_014879635.1 Ignavibacteriaceae bacterium
CAGATTAAAACCTTAAATTAATTGCGTTTGCATAAAGTCTTTTCAGACAAACAACTTATTAAATAAAAATTTACTTAACACTCAAAACCGGCTCAAAGCGAATTTATATAGTTCATAACTTCAGGAGCTTTAGAAGGAAATACCAAATGCATGTGGTCAACCCATAAAATAGGTCCACTTAAAACCTGGTTTACACCTCCGCCCTCAAACAAAGCCGAAGTAACCGGCACCAAACCGTCATTAGCTCCAAAAGCAATTAGAACTTTCCAGCCGGTGCAAACAATACCGTTTAATACTTCTTTGTAATAAGGTTCATTCCATACCCAACTAAAAGGGAAAGAAGTTTCAAAACGCCCTCCCATTTGACCGGCAAAGACATAATATTTGTTTCTATTCGTTAAATCATTCGGATTTGAAAATAAACCTGTTATAAAACTACTTCCTATTGCCATATCATTTGGTCCGGGCGTGTCCAAGTCCGGTTTTATAAAAAGAAAGTTAGCTAATTCCGTACCTTTGTGAGGTGTACCCAGAGTAACCAATTTTTCTATACTACCACCTGATGCTACATAAGCCCTTGAAACCAGCCCTCCCATTGAGTGAGCAACAATTATAGGGTTAACCAATCCATAGGCTTGAACCGAGTCTTTTAATATTCTACCGTTTATCATAATTGAATCTTGCCAATTATATTGATAGACATAAACATCATGTTTATCTTTAAAATTTTGGCTAAAATTAGCAAGTATGCTATCCCACTCTGCCGGTGTTGCTCCCATTCCGTGAACAAATATAACGGGTGTAGGGTTTGGTTTTGACGATGAAAAAACTTTCTTAAAGTAATATTGATTTGGAGGAGGCGCAGCACCAAAATCAAAAACGGCGTTATTAGATTTAATTAAAGCAACATCTAATGTATCCTGGTAAATTAATGATGGCTTGTCAATTGAAGCTGCATTAGTAAAGTGCATCTTTCCTGTAATAAGTGAATTTGAAACAACACCCTTAAATGAAAAATCATAGTTATCATTTTCAAAATTCACAAGAAAATTAATATTATTTCCGGTAACACTACCCGAAATTGTTCCTGAATACTTAGCATCGTTACCTATATACTCTGCCGTTCCTGTTAATATTCCGGCATTTTCATCAATTTTTAAACCGAAATGATGATCAATGATTGTATCTTTGCCGTACATAACTTCCCAATGCGGGTGTAGTTGAGAAGTTGGTGGTGTTGAGGTAGGTTCACTATTGCAGCCTATTAGTATAAATAGTAAAACAAGTTGAAAGGAAATTTTTAAAAATCGCATTAGGTTCTCCGGCGGGGTATTAATCGGTTAATAATTATACAGAATAAAAATTTTTTTATCCTCAAAATTAATATCTTTTTAAGAGTATAAAAATTAATTTTGTGATACTCTTAACATGAGAAAGGGTGCTTCAGCTGATTTATCGGTGGCAAAAATTTTTTGGGTTTAAATTTCTTGTTTCGGTACTTTAGTTAAATTATTAAACTTTCAATATATAAACGGACTATTTTTTTTTAGAGAGATGAACAATCTCAACGAGTACTTGTTAATTAGTTTTCGGTATTGTGAATTAAACAAAGATAAGACAAATTTTAGGGTCTTTGATGTAACTTTATGCTTTACTACAAACATTATATTTAGTGGGTAGTTTTCGCTAAGACTTAAGGAAAATCAATTCACGAATACAAAATCTGACTTGACTCCCATTCTAGCCCAATGGAGATTGAGCTAAATCGAAATGACCAGGTTGTAAATTCTTTTTAAGATTCGTATAATTTTAGAAAAATTAATATGCGACCACCTCCGGGGTAGAATAAATCTGGTTTTCATTTTTTCTACAAATATGTGACACCTCCGGCGTCAAAAAACATTTTGATTTGCCAACTTAGAAGTCCTTTAGTTGACAGCATTTGGTAGTGGATAGTTTTAACTTCGAACCTCGCACTCCCGCACTCCGAACTTTTTTCCCTCTGCGTTCTCTGCACTATGTGGTTAAGTTATTTTTTTATCACCGAAAAATCCAATAAGCCAAAATTTCACCGGTGATGACCAGACCTAAAATTATATAATACTTGATTTTGATAAACTTTTTGAGTAATCTTAACTTTCCCTTTTAAAATAATATTAAAGAGTAATGAAAAAGATATTAGTTTCCTCTCTGATAATTTTTACCGGGTTGTTTCATATAAGTTTCTCGCAAATTAATTTGAAATTATTGGTAGAATCAACTTCAGAGTCTTTTGCGAACCCGCAAATTTCAAAATCAGGCAATATACTTGCTTATACAACCGTTAATTATACCGGTATCTATTTATACAACCTCACAACAGGTGAGAAAAAAGAACTAACTAATGAAACTGCTGCAGGTTTTGGTATGATTTGGAGCAATAATGATTCCAAAATAATTGCCAGACCCGCCGTTTTTGAGAACAAAAGAAGGTTTAACGGTATAGTTTCTTATGATATTAATAATTTGAACAGAGAAGTTCTTTCTGAATTTTCTACATCATTAAGTCACTTGCCTTCAATTACAGAAAATGCACTCATTATCCCTGAAAAGCACGGAATAAAAACTTCAAATCTGAACGGTGACAATTCGATTTTGTCAGGCGGTAAATCTGTATTCCTTTACAATGATAAAATTGCAGTTTATGATATACAAAGTCAAAATCTTTCATTTTTAACCCCGGTTGCAAACGAAAGATATTTGAATGTAAAAAGTAATCCTGCAGGTGATTTAGTTTCGTTTGAGGTCATCGGCGGTAATTTATATTTGGTTAATATCTCCGGAAATAATTTGATTGACCTTGGTAAAGGTTACCGTGCTACTTGGTCACCAGATGGTAAATATATTGTATTCATGGTTACAGAAGATGACGGGCATTATATTTTGTCTTCAAAGTTGGTTGTTGCTGATAGGCAAGGCAATATTGTAAAAACGGTTTTCGATAATAGCAGTTTTCTACCTTCTGACCCAATTTTTCTCGGAAATAATTATACCGTTGCATTTGCAGATATGATTAGCGGCAATATTTATTCATTCGATATTGAAGGAGGTTTAGAATGATACTTAAAACCTCAATCTTGGTTGTAATATTTTACATCGTAAATTTTGCTCAAGTTACGGGCTTAAGCGGTTGGAATGTGATTCTTGACCCCGGCCATAGTGTTAAAGAGAATATGGGTATTTATAATTATTCCGAAGCTGAAAAAGTTCTTGAAGTCGGTTTATTTTTGAGAAGTTATCTCCTTAATGAAACCGATATTGACACTGTTTATATGACCCGCACAAACGGAACACAAGTGGTTTCGCTAACTCAAAGAACTGACTATGCAAATAGCATCGGTGCTGCCTGGTATCATTCAATACACTCTGATGCAGGTGGACCAACGGCAAACTCAACCCTTCTGCTTTGGGGGCAATTTAGAGACGGAACAGAGAAAATTCCGAACGGCGGTAAAAAAATGTCAGGAATAATGGTTGATTTACTAACAAGAGGTTACAGAATTTCAACCCGTGGCTCAATTGGTGATTGTACTTTTTACGGTTGCACTACAAACGGTCCTTACTTACATGTTAACAGGGCAACAAATATGCCTTCTGAACTTAGTGAAGCAGGTTTTCACACTAATCCGCGTCAGAATCAATTGAACATGAATCATGATTGGAAACAAGTGGAAGCCCGTACTTTTTATTGGACTTTTTTGAAAAATTTTGATATCCAAAGACCATACACGGGAATTACTCACGGTATAGTAACCGACATTGAAAGTGCCGTGCCGGTGAACGGAGCAACAATTACTCTGAATAATAAATCATACACAACTGATACTTATGCATCCCTGTTTCACCTTTACACAAACGACTCTGATCTACTCCACAACGGTTTTTATTATTTTGATTCGGTTCCTCCCGGTACACATAATATTTCGGTGAGTGCTCCCGGTTACCTAACCGTAAATTCTACCGTTACAATTTCTGATACTTTTTTCACATTTAAAGATTTTCAAATTGTATCAACTGTTCCTCCAAAAGTTGCATCGATTTCGCCGGTTCAAGGTGATAGTCTATACCCTGGAACGGATAACATTGTTATAACTTTTAGCAGACCAATGGATAAGCAATCGGTTAATCAGAACATCGCTTTTAATCCTACCGCTGCAGTTACGCAGGTTACTTGGAGCAATAGCGATAGAACTGCTGCCATTAATACTTCTAACCTTCAATTTGCAACCGATTACACATTAATTATTAATGCCGGTGCATTAGATAATTACGGTAATCCGATTGACGGAGACGGAAACGGTGTTGGCGGAGATCCTTATATGATGAACTTCCGAACTAAGGTTCCCGATAATATTGCCCCCGCTGTCATTTATACTTCACCAGTTGCCGGAAGTGTTACTTCAACTCAGCCTGTAGTAGTGTTTAATTTTGACGAACTTCTAAAAACAGGTTCTATTTCGGGAAAAGCAAAAGTTGTTCAAATGCCCGGAGAATCTCCCATTAATGTTACACTAAAATATTACACATTCGGTAAAAAAGCTGCTATAAATGTTTTTGTGAGACAAGAATTAGCTTCCGGCATTCAATATATGGCAATTCTTGAACCCGGCATAGAGGATTTGTTTGGTAACCCTACTACTACAAGAACAGAAATTCCTTTTACCGTAGCTTCAAATATGACTTTAGCCGGTAATATTGATAACTTTGAATCCGGAATAGGGGGTTGGTGGCAGCCTCAACAATCCGGCTCTACTGTCGGTATCATTTCCGAATTAACTGCTATGACAGAAAATCCGACTGTTGTTAACCTTATCACTAACAGTATTAAATCAATGAAGTTAACTTATGGTTGGGATATAGGCGCGTCTTCTCATCTTTTAAGAGAGTATTTCGCTTCTGCATCAGGACCCTCTTTCACAAATGCAAATGTTATTCAAGCTTATGTTTATGGTGACGGGCAGGGGAACAAGTTTCGTTTTGCCGTAAGAGATGCAGGTCCCGGAGGTGTGGAAGTTAGCAATTGGTTTACTGTTGACTGGTTAGGATGGAAAACCGTTCAATGGGATTTATCACTCGGAGAAACCGGAACTTGGATAGGTAACGGAATTTTAGAAAACCCTTTGAGATTTGATAGTTTTCAGCTTTCTTATACTCCCGGAAGCGGTAACACAGGTGAACATTATTTCGATGATTTAAGGTACTTTAACAAAACCGGAACCGGTGTTGAAAGTGCTGATAATAATATTCCTGCTACTTTCTCGTTAAAACAGAATTATCCGAATCCGTTCTCTGCAGGAGCAAACACGGTTTCAACTCAAACCGTCATCCAATTTAGTGTTGCAGAAGCCTCTCAAATAAAATTGAAGGTGTACAATACATTAGGTGAGCTTGTTGCAACAGTTTTTGAAGGTGAGCTTACACCGGGTAACTATTCATCGGTTTTTGACGGAAGAAATTTACCCTCCGGCGTTTATATCTATAGATTAGAATACGGAAAGGGAAGTTTAACCGGTAAAATGACTTTGATGAAATAAAATTAAATTAGGCTTAGTCCGGCTTTTACCGGGCTAAGCTTTAATTTTCTACTAATTTACCGTTCAAATCTTCTAAAAAAAGTGAAGTATATCTTTTAGATGAATCAACTTGTTCAATACCGCGATATAACATATTTTTTGTACCGATTAATATCAGCAATTTTTTAGCTCTCGTTACCGCCGTATAAATTAGGTTCCTCTTCAACATTATAAAATGTTCTGAAGTAACGGGCATAATGACGCAAGGATATTCACTCCCTTGACTTTTATGAACGGTTGCCGCATAAGCAAGAGTGATATTATCCATCTCGGAAGAGGTAAAAGTCAGGTTTTTTGAACCAAAAGTTACAGTCAGCCTCTCGTTTTTATTGTCATAACTCTCAGCTATTCCAATATCACCGTTATAGATATCCTTTTCGTAGTCATTTGCTAACTGCATTACTTTATCCCCTTTCTTATAAATTCTGTTGTTTTTGCTATAAATAATATCTTCTGTATTTATCTGAGATTGAATTTCGCGGTTCAGTTCATCAACGCCCGAACTCCCTCTATACATAGGGGTAATAATTTGAATGTCTGAAACCGGGTCAAAATTATATTTAGCCGGGAGCCTTCTTTTGAGAAGATCAATAATTAAAGGCGGAATTTCTGAAGCATTTTCTACTTCAATGAAGAAAAAATCGTTGTCGGGGGAGTTTGATATTTCCGGAACCTCACCGCAGTTAATTCTGTGCGAATTCATTATAATTTGACTCTGTTGAGCCTGTCTGAATATTTCGGTTAACCTAATTACCGGTATTTTCCCGGAACTGATTAAATCGTTTAAAATATTTCCCGGTCCTATAGCGGGGAGTTGGTCTTTATCTCCTACTAGAATCAAAGTACAATTAAGAGGTAAACCCAAAAGTACAGATTCAAACAGATGTTGATTAACCATAGAAACTTCATCAATTACTAAAAGATCTATTTCTAATTGGTTATCTTCGTTAATTAGGAAAATGTTATACGAAGGGTCATACTCCAATAAACGATGAATAGTTTTAGCAGTTTTACCGGTTAATTCGGTTAGTCTTTTTGCAGCCCTGCCTGTTGGTGCGGCAAGGGCTATTTTTTTCTTTGACCCGCTAAAAAGCTGAATTATACCTTGTACGGTTGTAGTTTTACCTGTTCCGGGACCGCCGGTAAGAATTAAAATTTTTGATTTTGTGCTTAAATTTATAGCTTCAAGCTGTTTTTCGGAGAAAAGAGTATTAGATTTTGAACTTTTAACTTTAATTTTTTCGGTTTTCCCAGCCTTATATTCAATCCTCTGAATTAATAATTTTTCAATATTTCTCTCTGAGTAATATAACTCACCGAGATAAATTCTATCCTCAATTTGAATTATGTGTCCATTTTCTTTTAGCGAGTTAAAATGATCAAGATATTCTTCAATTTCAAATTTCACCTCTTTTCTACAATATTTTTTTAATTCTTCGAAAGGGAGGTAAATATGTCCCTCATTAGATGCAGATTCAAGTGCGTAAAGAATGCCGGTTTTTATTCTTTCGGGGAAATCTTCCTGAAAACCGAGTTTAAAAGCAATTTTATCTGCGGTTTTAAATCCTATTCCTTTTACATCCCAGATAAGTTGATACGGGTTTTCGGAAACTCTGAATTCAGCCATATCACCGTACTTACCAAAAATTTTATTTGCTAAATAAACGGGGATATCAAACTGCTGTAAAAAAAGGACAAATTTTCTTTTAGTTCTCTGTTCTTCCCACGAAACTTTAATCTTTTCTATTTGCTCCTTTTTAATTTTTGGGATACCCTCTAAAACATTTAAGTTTTTATCTAAGACCTCTAAAGATTTTTCGCCGAACATATCAACAATACGCATTGCAACACTTTTTGTAATACCTTCAATAATACCGGATTCAAGATATTTTAATACCGCTTCCTTACCCGTAGGTTGTACAATAGAATAGGATAGGCACTTTAATTGCTTTCCAAACTTTTCATGAAAAATCCAATCTCCCTCAAATTGAATGGTTTCACCGGGATTCAACTTTGGCAAATTTCCGGTAACAACCGAACCTTCGTGAAGTTTAAGAACGGTGTATCCGTTAGTTTCGTTATAGAAAGTTATTTTTTCAATTTTTCCTTTCAGAATTGCCATATAGTTTTCAGTTTTATCTCTATTTTCGTTAATTTTCAAACCTAAATATAAAGAGTTAAAATGAATAAGAAATTCCGGGGAACAAGAATAACAATTTTTGGCAGTGCTATGCCGTTTGAGGGTGATAAAGAATATGAGACTGCGTATAATCTCGGCAGGTTACTTACATTAAACGGTTTTGAAGTTGTTTCGGGCGGTGCAGAAGGTACTATGGATGCAATTTCAAAAGCAGCTTTTGATGCCGGGGCGGAAATAATCACCGGTGTAACCCTTAAACAATTTGCCGATTGTACCAACAAATATGTAAACAATAATATCGAATGTGATGAATTGTTTGTAAGAATAGAAAAACTTATGGAATTAGGCGATGCTTATGTTGTTTTGCCCGGCGGTACCGGTACACTTCTCGAATTATCAGCTGTTTGGGAATATATTAATAAAGGATTTAGTGAACATAAAAGTATAGTCTGTATCGGTGAATTTTGGAAACCATTAGTTGATTTAGTTGATAATAGAATGATATTTGACCTGTCTCTTATACACATCT
>JACSRR010000124.1 GCA_014879635.1 Ignavibacteriaceae bacterium
TGTGTACGGAGGTAAAGGTGTACTCGTTTTACTCACATATCTCGTGGTTTGAGCCTCAAGGTTTATGCTAAGTAAAATTGTAAGCGTTAATAATTTTAAAGTTAATGTTTTCATAACATATCGAAGTTATTTATTCCTAAAGGTTTTACCGTGACATTATTAATTAACATCACGCCTTAATATTAATAAATATTTTTTATTTATAAAAGCAAAATCGTAATAGTATTATCAATTTGGTTTCACTCCCGATTCTTGTCGGGATTTCTACCCACTAATTTATTAACCGCAGAGCCCTCAGAGAACGCAGAGAGAAAAAAGTTCGAGGTTCGGGGTGCGGGAGTGCGAGGTTCGAAGTTAAAACTATCCACAACCACTAAATTATTAACCGCAGAGCCCTCAGAGAGGGATGTTCATAGTTCGTAGTTCTCGGTTCGTAGTTCTTGGTCATGACCCGGTCGGGATTATAACTAAATTTACGACACCCTTCAGGGTCGAATTTAGCTTTTTGATCCATTTACTACAAATATGTGACACCTCCGGCGTCAAAAATTGAATTTTGCAACTTCTATATCCATTTAGAAAATTCTGCTTAGATTAGTGACAACCATATTTAGTTCAAGACACAGAGTTAACTAAGTACTAAGAACTACGCACTAAGAACATTTTTTAACCCCGAACCTCGAACCCCAGCACTCCGAACTTAGAATATCGAATCAGCGCAAACATTTTATTTTTTCCATAATCCAATAGAAATATTTGAATAGTCTTACTAATTTGTTACCTTTAAAATTTTGCAAATTAAAATTTTTGGACAATATGTTACAGAGTCAGTTATTTATTCCTACACTTAAAGAAGTACCGAATGACGCGGTTGTTACAAGTCATGTTTATATGCTTCGAGGCGGTTATATCCGTGCACTCGGAGCCGGTATCTATTCTTTTTTACCCCTCGGTTATAAAGTAGTTAAAAAGATTTGCGAAATAATTCGCGAAGAAATGGATGCCATCGGCGGACAAGAATTTCACCTTCCCGCATTAAATCCGCGTGAAATTTGGGAAGAAACCGGTAGAGTTGAAGCTTTTGGCGATACTATGTTTCATGTCAAAAACCGTGATTATGTTTTAGCTCCTACTCACGAAGAAATTATAACTTATCATGCCCGTAAAGTTGTTAATTCATACAAAGAATTACCTCAAATTTGGTATCAAATTCAAACTAAATTCCGGAATGAACCCAGACCCAGAAGCGGTGTTATCAGAGGCAGGCAGTTTTTAATGAAAGACTCTTACTCTATGGATACATCTTATGAAACTCTTGACAAATCTTATCTTCTACATGATGAAGCGTACAGAAAAATATTCGGTAGATGTGGATTAAAATTTTTTGTTGTTGGTGCATCATCCGGAGCAATGGGCGGAACCGGTTCAGAAGAATTTATGGTGCAATCCCCCGCAGGTGAAGATACGGTTGCTCATTGTGAACCATGCGGTTATGCAGCAAATGTTGAAGTTGCAATTTCGGTTATTCCTTCTGTTAGAAGAGAACCCGTTTCAAAAGATCTTTATGATATTTCAACTCCGAATGTTAAAAGTATCGATGAATTGTGCCAATTTTTGAATATTAACGAAAGACAAACCGCTAAATCAAGAGTTTATTTTGCAAATGAATCACCCGTTTTAGTTTTAATGTCGGGTAATGACGAAGTTAACGAAACAAAATTGGAGAAAGCGATTGGTTCAGGTATCAGACCGGCGCATCCCGAAGAACTAAAAGATATTAGCGGTGCAGATGCCGGCTCAATAGGTCCTATCGGTTTTAAGGGAAAGATTATTGCCGATTTAAGACTTAAGGGCGGGAATAATTTAATAAGCGGTGCAAACAAAAATGATTTTCACACAGGCGGTATTGACCTTGAAAGAGATGTCAAGAATTTAGAATTTGCAGATTTAAGAACTGTTGAAGCCGGCGAATCCTGCCCTAACTGTTCTAAACCGCTTCAAGTTTTTACTGCTATTGAATTAGGTCATATTTTTAAGCTCGGAACAAAATACTCTGATTCTATGGGTGCTAATTATATAGACGAAACAGGCGGAGAGCATCCTATTGTTATGGGTAGTTACGGTATAGGCGTTGAAAGAGTAATGGCTTGTTTTATTGAACAATCTCACGATGAAAAAGGGATGATTTGGAGCAAGGCACTTGCACCTTACCACATTCATCTTCTCGGTTTGAATCTTAAAAAAGAACATCTCCTTGAAGCATCTACTCAAATCTACAATCAACTTAAAAATGCAGGTTTCTCTGTCTTATTTGACGATAGAATTGATGCTCAGGCAGGTGTAAAATTTAACGATGCAGATTTGCTTGGTATGCCTGTTCAAATTATTGCCGGTGAAAGAAAACTTGCCGAAAACAAAGTTGAAGTTAAAGTCCGTAAAACCGGAGAAAGGTTTGATGTTGAAATTATTTCGTTAAACTCTTTTATTTCCGGATTGCTTGAGAAACTTTAATTTATTTCAATCGTTTAATTTAGATATGGGGAGGGGTTTACTCCCCTTTTTTATCCTGAAACTTATACAATATGACAATGAATATGAAGAAACTTTTTCTATTACTATTACTTTTATCAATCCCCCTATTTTCGCAAAGTTATAAATATGCGTGGTTTACTGATACTCACATAGGTGCTAAAGGTGCCGGAGAAACTCTCAAATCTTATATAGATTCGCTAAATAAACTTAACGACATCTCTTTCGCAATTTTTACCGGTGATATTACCGAAAACGGATTTTACGAACAAATTTCTGAAGCATCAGAAATAATTTCGAAATTAAAAGTGCCTTCGTATGTTATTCCGGGTAATCATGATACTAAGTGGACTGAAGATTTGATGACCGGTTTTAACGCTACTTTCAAAGATAAATTTGTTTTCGATTATAACAACTCAAGGCATATAGGTGTTAATTCCGGTATTGTGCTTAGAGGCGGCGGCGGGCATTTTACTCCCGAAACTTTAATTTGGCTTGATTCAATTGTTAAAAACACAAGCTCCACCAAAGAAATCTTTTTTTACCTGCACCACCCTTTAGTTGAAGATGTTGATAATTGGTATTTGGCCTCAAACATTTTAAGAACAAAAAACATCAAATTAATATTCTGCGGTCACGGACATTCAAACAAATCAATTAATTTTAACGGTATTCCCGGTTTTATGGGTATTTCTTCAATTAAAAAAGATAATAATAAGCCGGCAGGATATAATATTGTTGAAAATACGCCTGATTCCCTTTTTATTTACTCTTTTGAAGACGGTAAAAAAGGAAAAGTTTGGGCAAAACATGATAAAAGGAAAGCCTTTGAAATAAGACAAATTGATTCATCCGCATTTATTGATTATAACAATTCAAAGCTGTTGTTTAACCGGAATTTTAATGAATCAGTTATTGCCGGAGTTACTACTTGGCGTGATATTTCTTATATGACAACCTTGACCGGTGAAATTTACGCCGTAAATATAAAGGGAGAAGTTGTTTGGCAAAACGGCGGTTACGGTAAAATTTCCGGTGCTCCTTTTGTTGCTAATAATATACTGACCGCGGGAACCTACACCGGCGAAATATTAAATTTTAATGCTTCAACGGGAGATTTAATTTCCTCAACCGGTATTAACGACCCTATTACTTCTTCAATTGCGGGTATTCAAGTTGAATTTATGGGGCAGAAATCGCAAGGTGTAATCTTTGGTACCGATATCGGTTCGGTTTACTGTTACGATGTTAATTCATTAACAGAACTATGGAGTAATCAATCGGCTGACGGTATGATTGAATCTAAGCCTCTCGTTTTGAAAGACAGGGTGATTGCCGGTGCTTGGGACGGTTATTTATACTGTTTTGATTCTAAGAGTGGTTTGCTAAATTGGAAATGGAGCGAAAATAGAAGTCTTTATTTTTCTCCGGCAGCAGCAAATCCTGTTTCGAACGGAAATTTAGTGTTTGTTCCTACGCCCGATAAATTTGTTTCAGCCGTTGATATTCTGCTTGGTACAACTAAGTGGAGATTCAATAATTTTGATGCTTGGGAATCTATTGGTTTATCCTCTGATTCAAAAACTCTTTTTGTTAAGAGTATGAAAGATTTCTTTTATACCGTTGATGCAACCACAGGTAAACAGATTAAAAAAATTGATTTAAAGTACGGTTTAGATACTTCGCCGGTTTCTTCTATTGATGCAGGAAACGGAAGAATTTTAACCGCTACAAAAACGGGTATGATTTATTTAATAGATAAAGATAAACCAAAACCATTGTTTTATATGGGGCAGGCAAGAATTATTAATATTGAAAAGTTGTCAAACAATTCTTTTGTCGCCGTTAATATGGATGGTAGAATTATAGCGTTTGATATTAATTGAGCATAATATGACTATAAAAAGAAATGATTTTAAACTGATTATATTTGATATTGACGGTACATTAACTTCGTCTAACGAGTTAATTTTTGCGTCTTTTAACCACATTTACGGTAAATATTTTAACAAAACTTTAACACCAAAGGAAATTACCGGGTTATTTGGTCCAACGGAAGAACAAATAATAAACAGGTTTTTCGGAGAAAATGCACAGGATGCAATTGAAGAGTATTTTAATTTTTACGATTCAAACCATAATCTAGCTCAACTATATAATGGTATTCACACTTTGCTTTCAGAGTTAAATATCAGAGGTAAGAATATTGCCGCATTTACGGGTAAAGGGAGAAGAGCCGCTCAAATTACTCTCAAAAGACTAGAAATTGAGAAGTTTTTTGGTGAATTAATTTCCGGTGATGATGTTGTGAGACAAAAACCTTCGGGTGAAGGGATCTCTAAACTACTTTCAAAGTATGAAGTTACTAATCAAGAAGCATTAATGATAGGTGACTCAACAGCAGATATAATTGCAGCCCGGGAAAATAATGTGCAAATCGCTTCCGTTATCTGGGATAGTTATGCTCAAGACCAAGTTATAAGATTAAAACCCGATTATCTTTTTAGAGCAGTTTCAGACCAGAATAATTTTCTTCTTAACGGTCATAATTGATATAGCTACAGGTTACTTCTATTTGTTATTGTTTGAAATATTTCTTTGTCAGCATTTCATTTTAAGTAAGAATAAACCAACTATTTTACTTGTATTCGATTCTTCCCTCACACAGCTTATTTAAAAATAAAAAGCAGCCTATGAAAGGGCTGCTTTAATTATATATCAGAAATTAATTTAGGTAGAGAGTTTTTTTATTCTTGCCAACAATTCATAAGTTCTTACTTTATCTTTGTAAAAATTATGGTTGTTTACCTGTACAATATTTAATGCTGCATCAGAATTTCCTTCCCATCTACGACAGAGATAAATTGCGTCGTAAATTCTTCCTATTTTATAATCTCTCGAAATTGCAAGACCAACGGCATAATCTTCACCATAAGAGACATTAGGAATTTTAATTTTACGAAGCAGCGGGGTAAAAAATGCTCTCGGAGCTCCTAAGCCATTGATTCTAAGTGCGTTATTTGGTCCGTTTTCCGGAGTCCATTCTTTGTGGTCAATCAAACCGGGAGGAATTTCTTCAAGTTTAACATTTGTCATTCGATAGGAACCGATAACCATAGCACATTTATCGGCTTTAAAAAGATCAACAACAGTTTGAACCGTGTTTTCGTCTTTGTAAATGTCATCGCTGTCTAATTGAATAGCAAACCTGCCGCATTTATCGTGATGAACGGCAAAGTTCCAACAACCTCCTATTCCGAGGTCTTTTCTACCGGGAACCAACCTGATAACTCTTGAATCTGTTTTCACAAATTGTTCAATTCTTGCATCAGTACCGTCATTTGAATGATTATCAACCACAATCAAATTAAAAGGAAAGTTCGTTTTTTGTTTTAGAACTGATTCAATTGCATCGCCAATTGTTTTTACACGATTTTTAACCGGAATTATAACCGATGCCTCAAAAGCAAAATCACCTGCGGTTATATCAATTTCTTTAAATGGAGGGGTTAAAAGTGCATTTAAAGCTTTTAAGTGCAATGTGCATGCTTCTTCATTTTCAATCTGAACTGCGCGATTACGGGGGTCAACATAATCAAACTGTTTTTCTCCCGATTTTCTTAGATCAAATTCTTTTGTGGAATATAAAAATTCGCCGATTCTAACTAAACCATATTTTTGCGAAATCAATAATCTCAAATAGTACAAGCCTGCATATTTGAAATCTTGAAGACCTTGAGAAGAAGCAAATTCTAACCCTTTCTTGCTAAACAACAACATATAGCCGAAGTTAAAATCATCTCTTAAACTGCCGGTTTGGTACTCAATTACAGGGTGAGGATTCAAAACATCATCTTGAATTTCGTGGTAATCAGAATAAACCATTCCTGCACCTGAGCTATCCGCAACACTCAAAAACCTGTCTAATGCAAAATAGCCTAATTCAAGAATCGTATCTTGTTTCAAAAACATTGCGAAAGGAGTGTGAGTTTTTTCAACCAATTTTTTCATAGTTGAAGAAGAACTTATACTTTCAACCGGCAAAATTTCTGCTCCTTCAATCTCTTGATGAGATGTATCCGAAGTCAAAAGATAAATTTTTGAGACCAAGCCGGTCTTTAAAAAGTTTTTTACTGTATATTCTGAGTGTTCCATTCCGTTATAGGGAAGGAAGACAGTTAGCGGTTTGCTCATTTTTTCTCCGAGTTAAAATTATAGTAAGCCTTTATATCTGCCCCCGTCAATATTAATTGTGCTTCCGGTAATGTAACCCGCAAGCTCTGAGGCTAAAAAAACAATTAAAGAAGCTACTTCGGCAGGTTCCCCAATTCGTTTTGCAGGAACTGAGTCAGCCATACTTTCAAAAACAGTTTCGATAGTATTACCCGATTGTTTAGCAATTTCACTTGCTAAATGCTCCAATCTTCCGGTTTTTATAAATCCGGGTGCTACATTGTTAATAGTTATATTATATTCTGCAACTTGTTGAGAAAGAGTTTTTACCATTCCGGTTAAACCGGTTCTAAAGGTAGTTGAGAGTATTAAATTTTCAAACGGTTGTTTAACCGAAAGTGAGGTGATATTGATTATTCTTCCCCACTTTTTATTTTTCATACCGGGTAATATATGATTTGTAGTTTTTATCACTGACCTAAGTATCAAATTATATGCAATATCCCAATCTTCTATTTTGAAATCTTCGAAATATCCGGATGAAGGACCGCCGGAATTGTGAACCAAAATATCCACATCTCCAAACTTACTTTTAACCTCGTCAATAAAAACTGTTGAATCATCTAAATCAGCTACATCACACTTTCTTCCGTAAATTGACCCGGTAATTTTACTCAAATCATCGAGCGTTTTATCAACATTTTCCTGCTTTCGCGAACTAATTGCAACTTTGCAGCCTTCTAAAGCTAATAATTCTGCCGTGGCTCTGCCAATGCCCTGTGTTCCTGCAAAAATTAAAGCTGTTTTGCCTTTTAGAAAGAGATCCATAAAACTAATCTTAAAAAAAATTTTAACATTCTTAAAATTATTAAGTATTAGATTGGAAACCAAATAAAAACGGACTAACGGTTAGGATTTTAGAATTATGTAGGGCTTATTGGATTTTTCGATGGTAAAAATAACCGCAGAGGGAAAAAAGTTCTAAGTTCGGGAGTTCGAGGTGCGGGAGTTCTAAGTTCGAGGTTCCGGGGTTAAACCTACCCACTAAATTTATTAACCGCAGAGCAATAAGAGTTCTTAGTGCTTAGTGTGTAGTTCTTAGTTTCATCTCCCAAAGATCCTGACCGGGACGGGCTTTCTGTTCACTGTCAGCGCAGCGAACTGTCAGCGTTAGCGATCTGTCAACTATTTTTTTCACCCTTCACTCTTCACCCTTCACCTTTTACTCCCGACCGGGACGGGCTATCTGTTCACTGTCAGCGGAGCGAACTGTCAGCGTTCCCGACAATCCCGACGGGGTCGGGACTCGGGAGATCTGTCAACTTTTTTTTCTACCCTTTACTCTTTACTCCCGATTCTTGTCGGGATTACTCTTTACAGCGTTTCGCTCCCCAACTTCGAACCTCGAACTCCAGCACTCCGCACCTCGAACTTATTTCACCACCTGAAACTTAACCGTTTTAGCAGTTCTTTTTCCTTCTCCGTTAAGTTCTATATTGTACAAATAT
>JACSRR010000058.1 GCA_014879635.1 Ignavibacteriaceae bacterium
TTTCCTTTTTGGGATAGATTCAAACGCATGCACAAATTTTATTGTAACAAAGGGGGCTTCCTCAAACGGCTCTACTATGATTACTTACACAGCCGATTCTTATCAGATGTACGGTGAATTGTACCATTTCCCGGCAGCTAAGTACCCTGCCGGAGCAATGCTTGATGTTTATGAATGGGATACAGGCAAGTTTCTCGGTAGAATTAAGCAAGCAAGATTTACTTACAATGTAACCGGTAATATGAATGAGTGGCAGCTTGCAATTGGCGAAACAACTTTTGGCGGTAGAGAAGAATTAGTTAATCCAAACGGAATAATTGATTACGGTAGCCTTATCTATATTACTCTTCAAAGAGCAAAAACTGCAAGAGAAGCTATTAAAATTATGACCGAACTTGTAGAAGAGTACGGGTATTATAGCTCCGGTGAATCTTTTTCTATTGCCGACCCTAATGAAGTTTGGATTTTGGAAATGATTGGTAAAGGTCCCGGTGTAAAAGGTACAAACTGGGTAGCCGTTAAAATTCCTGACGGCTATGTTTCGGGACATGCAAACCAGGCAAGAATTACGAAATTTCCGTTAAATGACCCTGATAACTGCCTTTACTCGCACGATGTAATTGATTTTGCCCGTCAAAAAGGATATTTTACCGGTACGGACTCAGAATTTAATTTTTCAGATGCTTATGCTCCTTTAGATTTTGGTGCTATCAGGTTTTGTGACGGAAGAGTTTGGTCACTATTCAGAAGATGTAACTCAGAAATGGATAAATATATTTCATACATCAAAGGCGAAAATCTTGAGAGAATGCCGTTATATATCAAACCGGATAAAAAACTATCGCTTGAAGATGTTATGGACTTAATGAGAGATCATTACAACGGTACCGAATTAGATATGACGGTTGGTGTAGGAGCAGGTGCTTATGGCTCTCCGCTTAGAGCACGACCATTAGTCTGGAGTTATGAAGGGGAAAAATATTTTAACGAAAGACCTATTTCAACACCTCAAACAGGGTGGTCATTTATCAGTCAATCAAGAGCAGGTATGCCAAATGAAGTAGGCGGTGTTTTATGGTTTGGTATTGACGATACATACACAACCGTTTGGTTTCCTGTTTACGCTTCCGTTACTGATGTTCCGGAAAATTACCGTAAGGGATTAGGCTCGTTAGCTAAATTTACTTGGGAGTCAGCTTTCTGGGTGTTCAATTCAGTAGCAAACTTTGCTTATCCGAGATATAATTTGGTAATCGAAGATATTAAAACAGTTCAAAACCAGCTTGAAGGACAGTTTTTACACCGTCAAGAAGAAATTGAAGCAAAGGCTATTAAACTACTTTCTTCTTCGAAAGCCGAGTGTATTGCATTTTTGACTCAATATACTAAAGATGCAGGAACTCAAGTTTACACTACTTGGAAAAAACTTGGCGAAGATTTATTGCTTAAATATGTTGACGGAGTTAAAAAGAACGAGTTTCATAATCCTGTTAATGTGGGATATCCCGAACAATTTAAAGCAAAAATAGTTGCCGAAAGCGGTGATAAACTTAAAGTTAAAACACTGCCGGGAGAAAATGAAGTAGCTTTTGCCGGGCATTTATCAGAAGCTGAAGTACTGATTTCCGGTAAAAATTATTATGGTGCTAAAAAACATCTTGAAGAAGCACTAAAGCTTAAGCCAAATCACAGTGAAACATCAGCAAAACTTGCAAAGGTAAATGATATAATTAAATCATTGGAAACCTTACACAATAACGCATTTGGTGGCAATAATTAAACAATAAGAAAATCTACCAAAAAATTTCTTTTATTTGCGGAGAGATTCATGAGTAAATTTGTGAGCTCTCCGTGAAGTTTTCCTTCATATATTTTTAATTCACAATTCCCTATTTGCTCTGCCATTTGGTAGAACGATTCAGTTTTGATGTATTCATCAGAGTCACTCCCCACAATTAGACACTTCGATTTAATTTTAGCAAGTTCTTCATTTTCGATATGTGAAGCTGAAGTCCACAAATGATAAACCAAATCAAGGTATTCTTCATATTTACCCGGTTCGGGGGAGCACGCTAAGTATTCGGCAAAATAAACCGGGTCATTTTTTAGAGAATCAAATTCAAATTTTAGGTTTTGAATGTTTTTCATATCGGCGGGGTTTCTATCAGGCGCAATTGAAATAACACCTTTTACTCTATTTGGCAAAAGTGCCGCAAGTTTTAATGCAGTGATAGCCCCGTCACTAAAACCAGCCGTACAAAACTCATTAATTTTTAATGTGTTTAATAAATCAGTAATATCTAAGCAATACAAGTCATAAGTCAGCATCATTTTTCCGAGGCATGAAGAGCCATGCCCTCTATACTCGGGAATAATAATCCGGACACCGTAATTTGAAATAAAGGATGCAATTTCAATCATTTCAGAAGCATTGCCTAAGCCGCCGTGCATTAAAATTATTGGCGTATCAGTTAAGTTGCCGCTGTTGAAATCGAAGAAAGCTAATTTTGTGCCGTCAAGCGTACTATAATATTTTACTTCATTTCTGAAATTTTCAAAAGACATAGAATTAAGATGTATAATTTGTTTATACAAAATTAACAGAGTATCTTTAAATCTAACACTTAAATGTTAAATTGCTCAAGAAAATAAACCTGTTAAGGGGGTAAAAACTTCAATCTAAACACGCAAATAAAAATAATTTTTAAAAGACTTGCACAGGAGTAAAAATAACCTTATTTTTCTATCGTTTGAAAAATTTCAAATTTAAAAAACGGTAATGACAGAAGAAATAATATTAAAAAGAGAGATGATTCAGCGTTTCGGTGATGCTTATAAAGCATTTGGGCTGAATAAACTGATGGGTAATGTTGTTGCATTATTGTTATTTTCGCATCAGCCTCTTTCATTAGATGAATTGTGTTCAGAACTTGGTAGAAGCAAGGGTCCTGTTAGTCAAATTGTAAGAAGATTGAGAGACAGGAAACTTATCAGAAAAGTATGGGACACTGAAAACAGCAGAAAAGATTATTACGAAATTGAACCGGAAATTTTCGAAAATGCGTTCTTAAACAATTTTTCATTGATTAAAAATAATACTAAAATAGCCGGAATGTTAAAGAAAAAGGCTGATACTTCAGACCATCAACATATAGAGATTGTACAGAAGAGATTGCTTGAAATGGAAGCGTTTTACATGTTAATGGAAAAACATTTCTCAAATTTTTTGAATGAGTGGGAGCTTAAAAGCAGAGAATATAGATAATCTGAACCGGTAACTTTTTATCATCCGGTCAAAATATAAAAAATTTTAATTTAGCGTTTTAAATTTTTGAAACGATAAAAAAATAGAGGCATAAAATGAAAAGATTAAGTCAAAAAATTGCAGTGATAACAGGCGGAGCGCGCGGAATAGGAAAAGCAGCCGTAATTAAATTTTTAGCCGAGGGTGCCAAAGTTATTGTTTGGGATGCAAATCAAGAAGAAGGTGTAAAACTTGTTGTTGAATTAAAGGCAGGCGAAAAAGAATTAGTTTTTATTCCTGTTGATGTTACTAATCAAGAATCAGTTGTTGCAGCTACTCAAAGAGTAATTTCCGAATATGGTAAAATTGATATTCTTATCAATAATGCAGGTATTACTAAAGATTCAACTCTGATGAAAATGACCGCCGAACAATGGCAAAAGGTTATAGATGTAAATTTAACGGGAGTTTTTAATTGTACCCAGGCAGTCGCAAAATATATGATTGAGAGCGGAAGCGGTAAAATTATTAATACATCGTCAATTGTTGGTTTGTACGGAAATTTCGGTCAGACGAATTATGTGGCAACAAAATCCGGTATTATCGGAATGACAAAAGTATGGGCTCGTGAACTTGGTAGAAAAGGAATCTGCGTAAATGCAGTGGCTCCCGGATTTATTGCAACCGAAATGGTTGGTACAATTCCTGAAAAAGTTATTAATTCTTTAGTAGAAAAAACCCCGCTCGGTAGATTAGGATCACCTGAAGATATTGCAAATGCCTATCTTTTCTTAGCTTCTGACGAATCAAATTATGTGAACGGTACTGTTATAAGCGTTGACGGCGGTTTGGTGTTATAAAATGAGAAATGCGATTATTGCCGGTTCCGGCGTTTATGTGCCCGAAAGAATTGTACCGAATCAATATTTTAACGATTTACTCGGTGAAGATGTAGATACTTGGCTCAGAGATAATTTAACGATTGTTGAGAGACACTGGTGCGCTGAAAATGAATCAACCGTTGACCTTTGTGAAAAAGCAGCCAATATTGCCTTAGCCGGTTCCAATTCATCACCCTCCGAAATTGATTTAATTATTGTAGCAACAGATACACCTGAATACATTTCTCCTTCTACAGCTTCGGTTCTTCAATACAGAATAGGAGCATCAAAAGCCGGAACTTTTGATATAAATACTGCATGTGCAGGTTTTGTTACCGCATTAAATACTGCGTCGTATTTTATTAAGGCGTCAAATCAGTATAAAAAAGTGTTGGTTGTTGGTGCTTATGCAATGAGTAAGTATCTTGATTTGTACGACAAAAAAACTGTTACTCTTTTTGCAGACGGTGCAGGTGCTGTTGTTCTTGAGGCAAAAGATTCAGAAAATGAAGGATTCTTATACGGTAAAATGTTTTCTGACGGGCAATATCACGATTGGATGGGTATTTACGCAGGCGGCACTAAACAGCCGCTTTCGCAAGAAGTTTTGAACAATAAAGATCATCTATTAAAATTTGTTAGAAAGTTTCCTAAAGAGATAAATGCTCAAACTTGGAGCAGAATGATTAATGAAGCTTGTTCAGAGCTTGGCATCACACCAAACGATGTAAATAGCTATATTTTTACACAGATAAACATTAATAGCATTTGGGAAACCTTAGACATTCTTGGTGTAGATAGAGAAAGAACTCACACAGTTATGTCAAAATGCGGATACACAGGTTCTGCTTGTATCCCTATGGCTTTTGACGATGCTATCATAAAAGGCAAAATAAAGAAAGGCGATTTGGTAATGTTTGTCGGTTCCGGTGGCGGATTGGCATTTGCCCTTTCGGCATTCAGGGTGTAATATGGAATCAGCATTTCGCATTTTAATTTTAGTTTATATGGCGGTTATACTCTTCTTTGTTGTAAGAGGCGCCAGGAAAACAAAATCAATAAAAGATTATGCGGTTGGAAGTATTCATTTTTCGCCCGTTGCAGTTGGTTTGGCTTTAGCTGCCTCGATGACCTCGGCTGCAACATTCATAATCAATCCGGGTTTTATTGCTTTGTACGGGTTTTCGGCGTTTATTTCTTATGCAATTGCTCTACCGGCTGCGGCAATGATTTCGTTAGTTATTCTCACAAAAGGATTTCGAAAACATGGAACAGGTGTTAAAGCTTTAACAATGGCTCAATGGATGGGAACGAGGTATAACAGTAAGGGTTACGGGTTATTTTTTGCTTTCCTCTCTCTTTTGTTAATTACTTTTATTGTTCTTATAGCCGTTGGATTAACAAAAGTACTCTCCAAATCTTTGAATATTGATGAAATTTATGTTTTAGCCGGCATCATAATTTTTATTTTCGGTTATATGATGTTTGGCGGTGCAAATTCGATGGTTTACACTAACACCGTTCAAGCAGTTTTGATGTTAATAGTAGCTTTTATTCTTCTCGGTAGCGGATACGAACATTTTAGAGAAGGCGTTTTCGGATTTATTGACAAATTAAATGCAGTTGACCCCAAACTTACCGGCTTAACCAATGAGTCGAGTTTTCTTTTCAGAGATTTTTTCGAAATCATTGTAGCTCAAATTGTTATTGGTGTAGCGATAGTTTGTCAACCGCACATAATAACTAAATCACTTTTGTTAAAAGAGGATAAGGAAGTTAACCGTTATTTAGTAACGGGGGTAATTGTTGAGTTAATTTTCTTTTTTGTAGTATTTACCGGATTATATGCCAGATTAACTTTCCCTGATTTGACATTTAACGGTACAGAATTAAAAATGGACGGAATTATTTCGGCTTATGTTGTTGCAGAATTTCCTGTTTATATCGGATTGCTTGTTGTTCTCGGATTAATTTCGGCAGGAATCTCAACATTGGAAGGTTTAATTCAATCTATTTCAACAACTATTTCCTCTGATATTGTCATTCCTTTAATTCCTAAAAATATTAACAACTCAGAAGAGAAAGAGGGAAGGAAAGCCATTTTGATAAATAGAATAGCTATTGTAGGAATAGGAATAGCGGCGTTCTTTTTATCATGGGATCAGATTGTTAATCCAAAACTTAGCGTCGCTATTTTTGCTCAAAACGGAGTTTATGCATACTTCTCGGCGGCATTTGTTCCTATTTTATTCGGAATGTTTTTAAAAGATGCTACTAAGAAAGTTGTTATCACCTCCTCATTTGTGGCAATTATTGTTCATTTTTCTATGTATTACGGAAAATTACCCGTACCTTTAACTTTAGCAACCGGAGAAAATCCCGGCGTAGCTTCTGCAATTGCAATAATTTTATCGGTTGCAACCGGCTTAATATTTTACTTTTCAACAAAAAGCAGGGTGAAATATGAATAATTATCAAATTGATTGGCTTGCAAAATGGGCTAAATATACACCCGGAAAACTCTTTCTACGGGAATATTTCAGAAATATTGAGTTTAGTTTCAAGGATTTTAACATCAGGGCTTCTTCATTAGCTTTGTACTTAAAAAACGAACTTGAGTTAAAGAAAGGTGATAGACTTGCGGTTTATTCAAAAAACTGTGCTGAATATGTTTTGCTACTTTTAGCTTCTATTAAAGCAGGTGTGATTTTAGTACCGCTTAACTTCAGACTTACACCCCGTGAATTAGATGTTTTGATACACGATTCGGGTCCTTCCGTTCTTTTTTATGACGCCGAATATGAAAATGAATTTAAGAAACTCACCTCAACTTCAGAGATTTCGACAATCTTGAAATTAGAAAAAGTTACGGCATTTTTAACCGGAGAATCAGACGGTAAAGATGAATTTACTGCAGATGAGTTTACCTTTGATGACCCCGTAATGATACTTTACACAGCGGGTACAACAGGAGTTTCTAAAGGCGTGATAATTAACCATAGTATGCTTTTTTGGAACGCAGTTAATACAACATTGCGGCTTGATTTAACCGGCAATGACCATACACAAAGTTTTGCTCCGTTTTTTCATACAGGCGGATGGAATGTGTTATTTACTCCGTTTCTATTTAACGGAGCATCGCACACACTTTTAAACAGTTTTGATGCCGGTTTGATTCTTGAACTTATGGAGAAAGAGAAAACTACCATAATGTTCGGAGTTCCTACAATGCTCCAAATGATCTCGGATAACCCTAAATGGAATGAAACAGATCTATCAACTCTAAGATATGCTATTGTAGGCGGTGCTCCAATGCCTGTTCCGTTAATAGATAAATGGCATCAAAAAGGTATTTTTATAAGACAAGGCTACGGTTTAACCGAGGTGGGTCCAAATTGTTTCTCACTGCATCAAGATGATGCATACAGAAAAAAAGGTTCAATCGGGTTTCCAAACTTTTACATTGAGACAAAAGTAGTTAGGGATGACGGCTCAGAAGCAAACGATAATGAAACAGGTGAGCTTTGGCTTCGTTCACCCGTTGTAACTCCCGGTTATTTTAATAAACCAAATGAAACAGAAAATTCAATTACAGATGGTTGGTTTCATACCGGTGATATGGTTCTTAGGGATGAAGAAGGCTATTTTTATGTAGTTGACCGTAAGAAAAATATGTTCATAAGCGGAGGTGAAAATGTTTATCCCGCAGAAATTGAAAGATTTCTATATGCTCACGGATCGTTCAAAGAAGTAGCGGTTATCGGAGTTGCTGACTCTAAATGGGGTGAAACTGGCAAAGCATTTTTAGTTTTTAAAGACGGAGATTCAATATCAATAGAAGAAATTAAAAAATACTGTCTCGATGGTTTAGCAAAGTATAAAATCCCAAAGTATTTTGAAATTTTAGAAACCCTGCCTAAAAATGATGCAGGGAAAATAGATAAGTTAAAATTAAACGAATTACATAATCAACAAATTAATCAATTAAATTGATGCGAGGTATCAAATGAAACGCATATTATTTTTTCTTCCTTTATTAGCAGTAATC
>JACSRR010000057.1 GCA_014879635.1 Ignavibacteriaceae bacterium
TTCAAAGAAAAAACTGAAAATAATCGTAATTTTTCAGGTGATTCAATAATTAAATATGTAGAAAATTATTCCCGAGGACAAAGCACTTCTAACGATTCACTTGGAGGAATATTTGATTACGATTACTCACAAGTACAGAAACTTAATAAAGTGATAGTTGATAGTGTGAAATCGGGTGAAAAGACTTATTACGCTCTGTTATTAAGTCACCCCGAACCGCAATTTTGCCGTTTGGGATTATATAATGAAACCGGCGAATTGTTACTGACCGATAAATCACTATCCGGTTACCTTGAACTTACGAAAAGCAAAAGTAATCCGGAAGGTTTTGGTGTAACCGAAAATTTTAATACCGGCGGTAATGCTCTCGTTTCTGTTTTCACTCTTTACAGAATATTACCGGATAACAAAATCTCGACAACAAAATTGTTTACGAGCTATTTAACGCCAAATTTTTCTGCTAAAACTGATATCCTTTATCTTTCTTCACAACAAATCATAACCGAAATTGTAACTGATAATGCCGGCAAAATTGAGAAAATAAAAGACACTCTTACTTTTGACGGTTCAAATTATATCAGTAATTCAAACCGTTACAACAAAGTTTATTTAGACAGCTTAAAGATCAGCTCTATTGCAGGATATTCAAGTACGGCAACATCAGGTATTCCTAAATACACTAACCGGATTGTTGCAAGTTTAAATTTATATATTCCTGAAAATTGGAATATGCAAAACAAAAAGGTCAAAGTAAAATCACCATTTAAAAAAGAGATACTTTGCAATCAGGCAAAAAGTCCTTCCGGAGCCTCAACGGTTTATATTTTTAGCTTGGAGGAAAATGATTTACTTTCTGATGTTATTGATACGGTATTAGAAAAAGAGATCTTTGAATTTGGGTACAAACTAAAATACTATAACAATTTACCCAATTCAGAAAGAAAATTTACGATTATTGACGCAAAGTGCAATAAAACGAGAACCGTAGTTATGATAGAAATTGGAGGTGCAGATAGAAACAAGTTGGCAAATTTGAAGAGATATATGCTTCAATCAATTTTTATGAATTGTTAGCGGTTTAAGTATAGTAATCTGATATTGCTTAAGCTAAATATTGTTTAGTTTTTGAGAACACACCAAATCCACCACCCGTGTGAAGAAACAATACATTTTTGTACCCGCTTTGAAGTAAGTCATAAAATGCGCAAAAGGCTTTTCCGGTATATGCAGGGTCTAAAATAATTCCGCTATTTGAGGCAAATTCCCTTATCAACTTTATTTTACCGGTACTAATATTTTTATACCCTTCTTTTGAGTATCCGTCTAATATCTCTAAAGTATTTTTATTTAGTTTAACGCCGTTAAAATATTTGTTAAGTGTATTTTCTGCCATTTCATAAATTCGGTTTTGAATTATTGGTTTGGAGTAAAGTACATTAACACAGTATATTTTTAGATGAGTAATATTTAAGATTGAAAGACCGGCTATTAATCCTGCGGCAGTTCCCCCCGATCCGGTAGCAATACAAATTCCAGAAAGATTTCTCAAATCAACTTGCTCTTTTAATTCATATAGAAAATTGATATATCCTAAAATGCCCTCTTCTGAAGATCCCCCTTCGGGTATAATTAATATTTTCTGATTTGAATTTCTTTCAGTATAAATCTTATCTTCGGTCATAAACTTTTCAACACTCTCCCACTCTTTTTTAGTAAGATATTGGATTTCGGCGTTCAAAAACAGATCGATAAACAGATTAGAGGTTACATTTTTTCTCTTGCTTCCCCACAAAAACAACTTACATTTTATACCTAATTTAGCCGCTGCAACAACTGTTGCCCTCGAATGATTAGACTGTTCGCCGCCGCATGTGTAAACTGTTGTAACTCCTTCAGAAACAGCTTTTTCAAAAATATACTCTAATTTTCTGATTTTATTACCGCTTGTTTCAAATCCGGTCAAATCATCCCTTTTAATGAGAAAACTAAAACTTTTAAAATTATAATCCTCAACCGGAGTTGGTATATTAGCAAGTTTTAACCTTTTATTTAGCGGAGAGTTTTGCATCCTTGCCTTTTTTTAACTCCTTCAAATAATATTTTTTTGCAATCTCTAAATCATTAGCAGTATCAACCGAAATACTCTCAAGATTGGTTTCAACCACTTTGATTTTAATCCCGTTTTCCAACATTCTCAACTGTTCAAGTTTCTCCACATTCTCTAAAATTCCGGCATCTAACGAAGTAAATTTAAACAATGCCTCAACTCTGTAAACATACAAACCAATGTGTTTTAGGAAGGTAAAACTTTTAATTGCACTATCTATATCTTCTGAATCTCGCATAAAGGGAATTGGCGAACGGGAAAAATAGAGGGCATTATTCTCCATATCAAAAACCACTTTAACAACGGAAGGATTTAACAACTCCTCTTTTTTAACAATTCTTTTTGCGAGAGTTGAAACCATAACGGTGCTATCAAACAATAGAGGTTCAATAGCTTGGTCAATCATAAAGCCGGGAATAAATGGCTCATCTCCCTGAATATTAACAACAATATCAACTCCCGGCAATTTCTTTAAAGCCGCAGCAATTCTATCTGAGCCGGTTTGAATATTCTTGCCTGTCATTATAGCTTTACCGCCAAATCCCGAAACAGTATCAAAAACTTTTTGGTGATCTGTGGCAACAACTATTTTGTTAAGAAATTTGGATTTCCCGGCACTCTCGTAACAATGCTGAATCATAGGTTTACCGCATATATCCGCTAAAGGTTTACCCGGTAATCTTGTAGAAGCGTACCTTGCAGGAATTACACCTACAATGTTCATTGGTTGATCACCTTTGGAATCTTGAAGTACTCTCCGTCGTGAGAAGGAGCATTTTTTAAAGCATCTTCGGTTGAAACCGAATCTATCATTACATCTTCCCTTAATTTCGCATTAAATTCTAGAGGATGTGAAAGGGGTTTAACACCTGTTGTATCCACTTCGTCTAAAAGTTTAATATAATCAAGAATTTGATTAATATCGTTCTTATACTTTTCGATTTCATTATCATTTATTTTAAGATTAGCTAATTTGGCTATGTATAAAATCTCTTCTTTTGATACACTCATTTTTCCGAATATTTCTCCTTATTCTCAATAATTATCTTTCGCACTTTTGCCATCAATTCAAGTTCGTCTTTTTTGATGAGAGTACCTTCAACAGGTATCGGTTTATCGTAATGAACATGAATGGTACCCGGTCTTATATTAAAACTCCCTTTTGGCATAATTTTTTGTGTGTTGCAAATTGAGACGGGAATAATTTCATGTTGCACCTTTACAGCCAAATTAAATGCACCTCTTTTGAATTCCTGAACTTCTCCGGTTTCGCTTCGTGTTCCTTCGGCAAATAAGAGAATTGAATCTTTATACTCAATCATTGCATTTTTAGCTTCTTCTATGCTCTGCATTGCTTTTGTAGGATTATTTCTATCTACAACTATATACGGACCCGCAGCAAGTTGCCATCCAAAAAACGGAATTTTTGCAATTTCTTTCTTAAATACCATTCTCAAATTTGTGGGAACGCTCTTTTGCAATGCAGGAATATCGTACATGCTTGAATGGTTAGCAACATAAACATAAGCCTTATTTTTATCTACATTCTCCCTGCCTGAAACTGTCAATTTCATTCCGCTAATTATTAGTACTCCCCCACCGTATATTCTGCTCAATATAAAATAGGTGGTATAAGTTCTGTCTAATAAGAGAACAAAAGCAACTAATGAAAGTAGAAATGTATAGAGGCTAATTAAAAACAGCCGGATTCCGGTAATTATTATCATATTATTCTTAAATTCTAATTGTAAATATTATTCATACAAATTTGATAAAATTGGATTGATTCACAAATATTATTTAAAAGTTTTTTGTGGGATTAATAAAATTATGCAGGAATATTTATTGAGTATCAAATAAATTCAAAACAGCTATTGTGATGAATTTTATACAAAACATGCTTTTTTAAATACTTTTTGTATCTAAAGCTTTTACTCTATTTTTAATGGAGGGGTGAGAATAAAAAAACCATTCAACAAAAGGATGCGGCTCGGGGTCGCCAAGGTTCTGTTCGGTTAATTTTTCTAATGCAGCAATAAAGCTTTCACTTTTTCCTGTAACCGTAACCGCGTAATTATCAGCCTCATACTCAAATTTTCGAGAAATTATATTAGAGATTGGTGTTGTTAATATCGAAATTATTGCACTCCAAAAAAGTAACAGAGGCAATGCCGCTATATTGGTAATTGATTCAAATCCTAAACTTTGTACGCTAAATGAATACAAAACGGAAATAACATACAATGTAAGAAAACTCGTAATCGTACTTATGAAAATTCCTTTCGGGATATGCCTGAACTTATAATGACCAAATTCATGGGCAAGTACGGTCTCTATTTCATCTTTTCCGAATTTTTCTAATAATGTATCGCCAAGAATTACCTTTTTAGATTTGCCTAAACCTGTAAACGCTGCATTTGCTTTTTTCGTATTTTTACTCATATCAAAAGAATAAACATTTTCGACATTTATACCGGCATCTTTTCCTAATTTAGCAATAATAGCTTTTAATTCGGCGTCTTCTAAAGGTAATATTTTGTAAAATAAAGGAAGTATAAAAACGGGAGCTATTTTAGCTAAAAGTACAGAAAAAAAGAAGAGGAATGCTCCGAAATATACCCACCAAAAATCTCCCGAAATGTTTAGAAAATAATAAAATGCCAACAATACCGGAATACCTATCACAATTGAGAGTGCAACTGATTTAAATCCTTCGGTAAACCAACGCAGTAACGACTGATTAGAAAGCGAAAATTTATGTTCTATATAATATCCCGAAAAAAACGAAAACGGAGAAAATAGAACGCTTACCCCTCCTCCCGCTATTCCGGCAAAAATTATTAATCTGATATATTCGTTTTCTGAAATGCCGGATGCATATTTGTAAATTGTATCGCTTAATCCAGATAGCACAAAAACAAGCACTAACGCAAGAAATATTACAGTTTCGGAGATTCCGGTTAAAAGTTTTATCTTATTATAAAGTTTTGCATTGCTCATATTATTGTAATCGATTTTTCTGCAACCCAACCGCTTCTACCGTCGGGAAGTAAAACTTGAACACTCCCTGCATCATAATTTAAAATTGAAACTTTTACACCTTCGTGAATTGTAAACAAGGGTGTTGCCTCTTGATTTGCTGCGTTCATAACTCTCACACTATTGGCTGTTATTACAGCTTGATTAGTAGCATTCTCTAAACCTGATTTATAAAAACTTAGACTTAACGAAAGTATAGTTAAAGTTGCTAAAGCCGGTATAACCGGAAATAATATTTTTTTTACGGAAATCATCTTTGAATATTTAAACATTACTATAGCAATAAGCATAATAGTTAAAAACAATATGAATAACCAATACCAAGAATAGGAAGAGGTCAACTCTGCGGTATTGTTCCAAATTTTATAAACAAAAAATTCGGGTACTGCTTGAATTTTATCGGCAAGTTGTGCATTTGTCAATTTTAAGTTGTGAATTACTTCTCTATCATTAGGGTCAATTTTAAGAGCTTTTTCATAATATAAAACGGCATAACCAAAATTACCGAGACGAAAATAACAATTACCTAGATTAAAATAGAGTGATTTAGAGTTATAACCATCACTTAACAATTGTTCATAAACTGTTGCGGCTTGTCTAAACTCACCTTGACTAAAATGTTCGCCGGCTTTGTAAAATAATTCTTCCGGTTTATCATTTGCCAAAATTATGTTAAATGAGAACAGCAGAAATACTAAAAATAATTTCACTTCACAACCTCAGCCTTCAAATCGAAATTAATTTTCTGTTCTAATTCAGAAATTAAAGATGATGCTTCATCGTAAATCTGATTCATCTGACCGGGTATATCATCAACCGGAGCATATTTAATAAACTCACTTTTTTCTATAAATTTTACTGTTTTTTGGCTTAATTCCGGGTCATCCGTATTAGCGTTTAAAGTTGATGATACTACTTCATGCGTAAACTCTGACTTAGGAATTAACAGTTTATCTTCTAAATAGCCCGTAACGGCAGCTGTTATTTCGATGTAAAAAGGATCCGGAACACCATTCTTCAATAAAACTGCGGCTTTTTTCAACCGTGCTTTTGCTACTTTATCGGCAAACATTTTTCTCATGATATTTGTATCACCGTAAATTCTCTCTCTCCGTTTCATATAGAACAAGAAACCAATAAAAGCAAAAATTGGTATTGCGGTAAACGAAATTGTAACGGGGTCTAAGTAAGGAAGGCTCGGGTTTCCTTTTACTAAATCGAACGATTGTTTAATTCCGTAAATGTCTTTTTGAAATTGACCTGAATCATCATCTTCACTAACAAATTCAGGACCCTTTTCAACCCTTATTTTAATCGGTTCCGAATTTTTCTCAACAAATTCCCTTTTTTCTATGTCGTAAAAAAGAAATTTTATTGCGGGGATTTCAAACTCTCCTGCCGATTTTGGTATAAGAGTATATTCAAATTCCTTATATCCGTTAACTCTGTTTATCCTGTTAATTTTATCTGTTATTACAGGGTCATACATTTCAATTGAAGCGGGTAATTCAAAAGCAGGAAGTTCAAGTAACTTTACATTTCCGTAACCGGTTATTCTAACCTTTAATATTAATGGTTCACTCCTTTTTACAGTGTTACGGTCAATTGATACAATCATATCAAAATTGCCGATAGCACCCGTAAAATCTTTGTACGATTCTTCACCCGGTACCGGTAAAACTTTAACAGATACTGTATTAGAAGTAGCTAAATATTCAACAGTTTCTGTTTGAGTGTTAAAAAATGGGTCATCAAAGAAATCTTCAAACGGATTACCGGTTGTTTTTTTCTTTTTTTGTATCATTACCGGAATTTTTAACGAAAGCGGAGTAACTTTTAAATCTCCGGTTTGAGTAGGAAATAGTGCAGCCCGCTTTAATACACCGGTGTTATAAACTTTACCGTTATAATTTTCCCTTTCAAGAGTGATAGTTTGAGGGAGGTCTAAATCTTCAGCCCAAAATCCTTGATAAGAAGGAAGTTTATCAACCTGCGGAGACCGTAAATTGAGCCGTGTATATAATTTATAAGTTACAGTTACCTGCTCCCCTTTTAAAGCGGTATTTTTATCCACTATTGCTAATATAAATAAATCTTGCGCTATCTCTTTATTTATATCATTTTCGGCTTGAGTTGATTGAGGAGATCCCTTTTCAATATTAACTACAATAGGTTTTGTTGTAAATACCACACCGTTTGATTCTATTGATGCACTACCGATAGTGAACTGCCCTGTTGCTTTAGGTTTCAACATGTAAGAAAAACCACGCGAACCTGACATTTGACCGTTTATAAATTGCATGCTCGTTGATTGATTTGGTCCGGAGGCAATTATAAAATTTGATAAATCAGGCGCTCTAAAATTCTTTAATCCGTTTACATCAGTACCGGAATATGTAAACGAAACTTGAAAATAATCATCTAATCCAAGCCTGTTTTTATTAACGGTAGCATCAAACGACTGTGAAAAAACAGTAATTGCCGCTAAATAGAAAATTAACAAAAACTTTTTCATTGTTACCAGTCTTTTTCCTTTTTGACTCTAACCCCTTGTTTTTGACGAACCTTATCTTGTATATCTTGTTCGTTGTTTTTTATAGCGTTAAGAATTCTTTCAGCCTCTTGCTGCGACATTTTAGGTTGGGGCTGAGGCTGATTCTGCTTATCTCCGTTTTGGTCCTGATTTTGGTTCTGATTATCCTTGTTGTCTTGCTTATCTTCATTCTTATCGTCTTTGTTCTCGTCTTTGTTCTCGTCTTTGTTCTCGTCTTTGTTTTCGTCTTGATCTTTATTTTGATCATCATTTTTGTTTTGGTCTTTATTTTCGTCGTCTTTTTTCTTTTTGAGCTCTAAAGCGTAAGAGAGATTATATTTAACTTCTTGGTCGGTAGGATTTAATTTTAAAGAACTTTTATACGATTCAATTGCCTCATCAAGCTGTCTCTTATACACATCT
>JACSRR010000054.1 GCA_014879635.1 Ignavibacteriaceae bacterium
CAATTTAAGACAAAAAAAAAAAAAAAATAGAGAAAAATTACTTATAATTATCACAAAACACCTTTCTTATTGGTTCTATGCTGTTAATTCATGTAATTTACTATTTGATTAACTGTTGTCACCTAAAAATCAGGTGAACAGTTAGATGCAAATGTTGAGATTATTAAGATTTTTGCAGTGATAACATTTCGGAATATTCGTTTGCGAGCAAGATTTTTTTCCTGAAAACACCTCCGCCATAATTACCTGTAATTCCCGTTTTTCTTATTACCCTGTGGCATGGGATAAGATAACTTACAGGATTTTGACCTATTGCGGTTCCTGCTGCTCTGATTGCTTTAGGTTTACCAACTAAATGAGCAATATCTTCGTATGTTGCCAAACTTCCAAGAGGAATATTTATTAAAGCCTGCCAAACTTTCACCTGGAAATTAGTACCTGTTACTAAAACAGTTAATGGTTTTTTACTTTTTCCGGGTTTGAATATTAGATCAAAATAATATGCGGTTAGTTTATGATCTTCTATAAAACGAGCTTTACTCCATTTATTTTTAAGTGAATGAAGTAAACTGTTTTGGTCATTGCCGGTCAGGAAATAAAATCCGTTTATTCCTCTTTCCGTAACTGTTAGAAGTACCTCCCCGAAAGTTGAAATGTGAAAGCCATAAAAAATTTCAGTATTCAAACCTTTATTTTTGTATTCGCCCGGTGTAACTGCCTCAAAATTAATAAATAAATCGTGTAATCTACCGGATGACGAAAGACCGCTCTCATAAGTAGCTTCAAGTACGGGTTTAGATTTATCAAGTATTGCTTTAGCATTTTCGACGGTAATAAATTCGAGAAACTTTTTTGGACTTAATCCCACCAAGTTACTAAATAGTTTTTGAAAATGCGAAGGACTCATTGAAGCCCTTTTAGCCAAAAACTCTAAATTGGGCTGCTCTACAGAATTTTCGACTAAATACTTAATTGTATCTTCAATAATATCGTACTGTTTCATAAATTTCCTTTAATTTTAAATGGAAAATATAATATTTTAAAACTTTAAGCCACCCGATTCTTGTGATTATGAAAAAAAACAAAAAGAAACTTTACATTATTTACATGCTCATCTTCTTTCCATTTGCAGTCATGGGGCAAGAAATAAATATCAGTTCAAAGTTAGGGTTAAATACAGGGCAATCTGCTGTGATTTATATTCCGAAGAATTTCAAACCGGAGGTAAAAGGAGTTGATTTGTTAATTCATCAGCACGGCTTAAAAGACACGGTAATTTCAAATTTTAATAAAGCAGGGGTGAATGGGGTATTAATCGCGTTAAATTTGGGATCTCTTTCGGGGGATTACGACAGAAAATATTTTGCCACAAAATCAAATTTTACCAGGTTAATCAATGTCGCAAAAGAAGAAGTTGAAGTAAATTTACGCGCTAAAATTGAGTTTAAGAATATTTATTTAACTGCTTTTAGTGCGGGATACGGAGGAGTGAGGGCAATTTTAAGGTTTCCGGAACTTTTTGAAATGATTAAAGGTACAGGTTTGGCTGACGGCATGTACTGCGACAAAGACCAAGATTCAATCAAAGTGCAATTAGACCCTTTTATAAGATTTGCCGCTCAGGCACTCGCAGGAAAGAAGAAATTTATACTTACTCATTCAGAAGTAGAAGCTTTTGATTATTTCACAGCAGAAAAAGCATCTGAATTATTGATGCAAAAATTAGGAATAGCCGGAAATTCTGATAGTTCTATAGACTATACAGGTACCCGGATATATTCTTATGAGAGTGCAAAATTAAAAATAACGGGATATAAAGGTGATACGGGTTCAGATCATTTTAATCACTTTTTAAAAATATCTGAAATTTTTAGATTTTTAATGAAAATTGAAAGAGGTGAGTAACAGGATATTAACTTAGTAAAATCAGAATATTTTAATGGGATAAAAACTACTCAAATCACAAAATTTCTTTGTAAAAAGTTTATCTCAAAAAAAATTCTTGTCAAGAAAATTATTATTCTTATTTTCAAATTATTGAATATTACATTTTTGCGGAATTAACCGGAAATTGTTGAATACTTTATTAAACCGGTAACTTTTAAATCGAATGAAACTAACAAATTTACCAACTAATCTCACAGGAGTATCAAAAGTAATGCAAATGATACGAACTTTGCTACTATTGCTTCTCATAACCCCTCTTTTAACCGCACAAGAAAAATCTGAAATGTCAAAAATTTGGTCAAAAATCGAATTAGAGACCGGGCTAAAGCCTGAAATTGTCAGTTTTACCGAATATGTGCCTGCACCTCAAATAATAAGAAAAGTGCAAATGAAGGGAATTGAAGCAACCGTTTTACCAAATGTAAGACCTTTCCCAACTACTAATTCAACCCAGTCGGAAATGTCAATAGATGTTCACCCTAACAACTCAAACATAATTTTTATGGGTGCAAATACCACTTCATGGTCAGGCTCTTCTGCCGGCACATTATACGGCACCGGTACTTATTGGAGTTCTGACGGTGGTGTAACTTTTGGCGGCTTTGATGACCCTCAAAACAGATACATCAGAAATTCAGGTGATCCTGCTGCTGCTATTTCTTTTGACGGCATCATGTATATGGGTTATATTGACGGATCGCCTAATCAATATGGCCAAGGTGTTGCCCGTACTACAGATATGGGAACAACATGGGCATGGAACTCAGCAGGTATCAGACCCGGTACAACCTCAAATATTCTTGACAAGAATCATTTAATGGTTGATAAAATGCCAACAAGCCCTTATGCCGGAAGAATATATAATTCATGGACTGCTTTTGTTTCGGGTGACCCTAACAACAATAACCTTGAAGTTGTATATTCTTCAAATAACGGGGCTTCCTGGAGTTCTAAAACAAATATAAGTGCCGCAATTAGTGCAGGAAGCCACAATCAAGGCGTGAATCTTCAAACAGGACCTAACGGCGAAGTATATGCTATGTGGGCTGTTTATGATAATTGGGGCGTTGGTGTTTATGGCGAAGACGCTATGGCTTTAAATATTTCCACGAACGGCGGGCAAACTTGGGGTACCCCAAAAAGAATTTACTCTGCCGCCAATTTTGGAATTAGAGGAAATATAAAAACTACTTCTATTCGTGTTTCTTCGTTCCCTTCTATGGCTGTTGACAGAACAGGCGGACCCGGAAACGGTAATATTTACGGTGTTTGGCCTCAAAAAGCTGTTGCACCTGCAGGAAATGACCCTGATATCGTTTTAGTTAGATCTACAGACGGCGGTAACACTTTTTCAACTCCCGTAAGAGTAAATGATGACCCGCTTAATAATGGTAGAGACCAATACTATCCATGGATGACGGTAGATCAATCAACCGGTTTCCTTTATGTATTATTCTATGACAGCCGCGATATGAGCAATGATTCTGCAACGGTTTATTTAGCCCGTTCAACAGATTTTGGCGTAACTTTCGAAAATATCAAAATTTCCGATTCTAAATTCAGACCTGCACCTATCGGCGGTTTAGCCGGTGGTTATCAGGGTGATTATATCGGGATTGCAGCAAAGGATAATAGAGTTTACGCATACTGGTCAGATAACCGCACAGGTGCTTACCAAGGTTGGCTCGGAATTGCTACTTTTGGACCTACAATGAGCCATAACCCTCTTAAAAACACCGAAAACTTAGCCGGTCCTTATACGGTAAATGCTCAAGTTGAAGCTGCAGGCGGATTATTAGCAGGCGGCGTTAAACTTTTCTGGGGAAGAGGAACAAACGGTGAAATTACCGATTCTCTTGTAATGACTAACTCAGGTGGTAACACTTATTCCGGTGATATCCCGGGTAATGGTCAATCAGCTACCTATAATTATTATATTAAAGCAACTGATAACACTAACGGAACTTCATTCTTACCTGCAGGAGCCCCTTCAGCTAAATATTCATTTGTAGCTGCAACTGATGTGATTCCTCCAGTTATTGTTCATACAAATTTAGGCAATCAGTTTAGAGAAACTTGGCCTAAAGCTGTTGAAGCCTTAGTTACAGATAATATTGGAGTTGATTCAGCTTGGGTAACATATAAAGTTAATACTTCCGGTTCACTTAGACACTTCAAATTAATGGATGTAGGTGACGGAATGTATGCGGCTTTATTTAATATTACTGCTAATGAAGTTGCAGTAGGCGATACAATATACTATAGAATTACAGCTAAAGATCAAGCAGATGCCGGTAATTTAGGTTATCATCCTTCACAAAGCGGATGGGTATCATTTATGTTTATCAATGATCCTGAATTACCCATTATAACTCATACTGTATTGGGAGATCAGCCTAAAGTACGCTGGCCCGCTAAAGTGAGAGCCACAGTTACAGATAACCTCGGAATTGCTTCTGTTATAGTTGAGTACAAACACAATAACGGTTCCGTTATGAATTTTGCTCTCACCAATACCACCATAAACAATTATGAAGGTAATTTTAACCTTGATACTTCTTTGGTTGCCGTAGGCGATTCAGTAGAATATAGAATCAAAGCTACAGATAATTCTAACATCCAGAATGTTTCTTATGCTCCTTTAACCGGTTACTACAAATTTAAAATAACCGCAACAAAAGGTCTTGTATTAGTTATTGACGATGATGTTACCGTATTAGGAAGACAAGAATCAGAAAAAGGATTCAATTTATCCGAAGGTGATAGTCCTTTAGGTGCTTCTGCAAGTTTATTCTCTACCACTCTTCAAGACGAAGGTTATGTTGTTACAAACACAACTTTTGCAGCATTTGACACAACTACATTAATGGAAAATCATGTTGTAGTTCTTTCTTCAGGTGCTAGAACTTCTGCTATGTTTGATAATTTAGCAAAAAGAACTGCTATAACTAATTGGAGTAGAGCCGGTGGAAAAACTATAGTTGAAGGGGGAGAAGTTGGATATGTGTATCGTTTTTCGGCTCCTTCAACTGACAAAGACCCATTTTTCCGTCAGAATGTTTTGTTTAATAATACATGGGTTTCTGATGTTGGCGCTACGAATGCCAATTACCTAATTAAAAAATTACCTTCTCACGGGTTGTTTACAAATCCTTATGCGGTTTCCGATTCTCTTATCGTAACCGGTACGGGTTTTGGACCGAGAGATGCGGTGACTACAATTCCGGTTGGTGGAATTTATAAAGCAGCAGCGTGGACAGGATTTCCTGATTCTGCAGGTATCATAATGTATTCACCTACAATGAATCCTGAAGAAATCAGAAATATGTTTATGACATTTTCAATTGCAAATATGACAAACCAGATTATGGCTAAAGCTATCATTACTAATGCTCTTGAAGTTTTAATGAATGGCGGCGGTATTATTCCGGTTGAACTAAGCTTATTTGCTGCATCTGTTTCAGCAAACAATGTTACTTTGAATTGGTCAACAGCTACAGAATTGAACAATCAAGGTTTCTTTGTTGAAAGAAAGCAAGGTAACGAAAATTGGGAATCTTTAGGATTTATTCGTGGTCAAGGTACTACAATTGTGCCTATGAGTTATTCTTATACTGACCGTGAATTACCCACCGGTTCTTATGCATACAGATTGAAACAGATGGATTTTGACGGAACCGTCAGTTATTCAGATGAAATATTTGTTGATGTTGAATTACCGACTATTTTTGCTTTAGAACAAAATTATCCTAATCCGTTTAACCCTTCAACCGTTATTAAATATTCTATTCCGGTTGATTCTAGAGTTGAACTCTCAATTTTTAATGTTCTTGGCGAAAAAGTTTCAACTTTAGTAAGCGACTTACAGAAAGCCGGAAGTTACGAAATTAATTTCGACGCTTCTAAACTTTCATCAGGCGTTTATTTGTACAAAATTGAAGCAGGTAGTTTTGTTAGTGTTAAGAAAATGATTCTCGCTAAATAAAATTCCCTCAATTAATTTTATTAAAAGGCTGTTCTCAAAAAGGACAGCCTTTTTTTTTGTGCATAATGTAAAGAGTAAACCCGATGGAGGAATAGGGAGTAAAGGGTGAAGCGAAACGCAGTGAATAGTTTGCTTTGCAGACAGGAAAAAGTAATAACAGCAGGGTAGGGAGTAGAGAGAGTTTTTATTAGTCTTTAATATAAATATCGCGAACTCTGAACTGAGGGTAGGTCTTTTGGTCTTTGGTGTGGTGATCAATTGAAAAAACAATATCAATTTTTTTATCCCTATCTCTTAAGGCTTCTTCAAATTCACCCAAATCAAAGCCTATACAATCAAAAACTTTGTCTGTACAATTTTGTCTAACTGAGAATAAAATATGATTTGTACCAACAACTTTAGGATAAGAAGCAAGTGTAACATCTTCAGCCATAAATACCGGTCTTGGATTAGCAGGACCAAATGGTGCAAAAAGTTGTAGGTACTTCAAAAACTTAGGAGTAATTTCTGAAAGTTTAATTTTAGTATCCACTTCAAGGTATTGATTTGCAAAATCAAAAGTATCTGTTTCTGCAATAAATTTATTCAATCGCTTAATAAACTGAGGAATATTTGAAGTCTCAATTGCAAGACCTGCGGCTGCTTGATGTCCGCCAAAATGAATAAGAATATCAGAGCAAGATTGAAGAGCAGCATAAATATTAAAATTTGAAGTGCTTCTTGCTGAACCTTTTGCAATTCCGTCTTTTACAGTTAATAAAACAGCAGGTCTGGAATATTTATCAACTAATCTTGAGGCAACAATACCTATTACTCCCGGATGCCAACAATCTTCGTAAAGAACAATTGCATTATTGGCAATTAAGTCAAAATCATTCTCAATAATTCTGATAGCATCGGTTAAGGTTTCTTCGTCAATTTTTTTTCTTGCATTATTATCACTTTCTAGCTTAGCTGCTAATTCTTCAGCTTCTTTATCTGCATCTTTCGGAAGGCATAATAATTTAACGGCAATTTTAGCATCAGATAGACGACCAACAGCATTTATTCTGGGCGCAATAGAAAAAACAACTTGACCGGAAGAAAGGTTACCGTGATCTAACCGGGTAGTTTTTAGAAGTGCTTTTAAACCCGGTCTGGGGTTTTGACTAATTAATTCAAGTCCCGATTTTACTAAAACCCTGTTCTCATCTTCAAGAGGCACAATATCTGCAGCACCGGCTAAAGCTACTAAATCAAGATATTTCATTGGCATAGAATCTTTACCGATTAAATGTGCAATTGCCTGAACTAATTTAAACGAAACGCCTGCACCGGATAAATATTTAAAAGGGTAATTGCAGCCGGGTTTCAGTGGATTTAACATGGCAAAAGCTTCAGGTATTTTAGGACCCGGTTGGTGGTGGTCTGCAATAATAACATCCAAACCGAGGGAATTAGCGTAAGCGGTTTCTTCATAAGCAGTTGTACCGCAATCAACGGCAATCATTAGGGTAGCACCCGTTGCTTTTATTTGGTCTATTCCTGATTTAGTGATACCGTAACCGTCATTTAAGCGGTGCGGAATATAGTAATCAACTTTTGCGTATAATTCGCGAAGAAACATATAAATAATAGAAGTAGCACAAGTACCGTCAACATCATAATCGCCATAAATCATAATTTTTTCACCGCCCGTAATAGCCATAATAACGCGGCGGGCAGCGGTATCCATACCGTCCATTAAAAAAGGGTCATGTAGATTATTTAAAGAAGGGCGCAAAAATTGGCGTGCACGGAAAAGATTATCAACGCCTCGTAAATACAAAATCTTAGCCAAACTCTCAGAAATATTCAAAGAGTCAGCTAACGATCTTACATCTAAATCGTCGTTAATTTCGGTAATTTTCCATCTGTTTATGTACATACCCGTGATTCATACGGGAACTTAAAAAAGCAAAGACATGTAATAAGCCGGATTCTGTAACCGCCAAATGATTTACTTCATAAATGAAAAAACAAGGCGGCGGCAATTATTTATCTCAATTCGATATTACTAACGAACTTATGCGATCTACCCGAAAATATAAAGAGCGAACAACTCTCATTGTAGAAAATCTACAATAATTTTCTGCGTGATCTTGCTCCTGACGGGGCTTGCCGGCCATATTTATTGCTAAATACGCGGTAGGCTCTTACCCTGCCTTTTCACCCTTAC
>JACSRR010000447.1 GCA_014879635.1 Ignavibacteriaceae bacterium
AGCCATTTTGGTATTTCTATCTATTATTTTATTAACTTAAGAGTAAACAGAGAAAAGATTTATAGAGTGTTGAGGTGCAGTCTATTTACTGTTACTTTTTATAAGATTGACATAATAATTATTAAATTAAAATGAAGATAGTATAATAGTTTAGTTTGTGCAACAAACTCCAAGTTTTTAGATCAAATAGTCAATGAAAATTTGATATAAAAGACCGGGAACGGTTGATTTCTTAACTATTTTAACTTCAACAGAGATATTAATCCCGTAGAAATTAATATTAATCATTAATTTCAAGCGCCGATTACAGGGGATATATTAAAAAATAAAAATAACTTTTGCAAATTATAAGTGCATTCTTGAGAAAGAGCCGAATTAAATTCAGAATTCTTACCTGTACTGAATTTGTTTACAATTTTGTTCTACAACTTATCAAGTTATTTTTCCGTTCAAAAATAATGTAAGGTGTAGAAATAATCAACAAAGCATTTTGCTTCAAGTAAAAAAATAAATTTTATAACGGAGCAAAAATGAAAAGAACTACACTCATAAAGACCGGATCAGCCGGAGTTATATTCTTTGCGGGAATTGTGGCACTATTTGTATTAGGTTCAACTCAACCCGAGAGTAAAAAGGAACCTGCTAAAGCAGAAGTAAGATCTGTACAAACACAATTACTTGAGTTTACAGATATAAGTTTAACTGTTGAAGGATTCGGAACTGTTGAACCACACCGCATTTTAACGGTTACTTCCGAAGTTAGCGGAAAGGTTGTTTATGCAAAAAATAACCTAAAAAATGCAACTTTCGTCTCCGCAGGCGAAGTTATCCTGAAGATCGATTCTAAAGAGATTGAAAACAATCTTTATTCACTCCGTTCAGATTTTATGAATTCAATAGCTTCAATTTTACCTGAGTTTAAAGTAGAAAACGAAGTACTTTATACAAAATGGAACAACTATTTTAGAAGTATTGATCTCAAAAATAATCTCCCCGAATTACCCGAAATTACAGGAGATTATGAAAAAATCAAAATTAGCGGAAAAACCATACTCACAAAATATTACAATATCATAAATCAAGAGATAATTCTTTCTAAATATGAGATTAGAGCACCGTTTAGCGGGTTTATTGAATCGGCAGGTGTTTTAGAGAACAGTTTTGTACATTCGGGAAAGGATCTTTGCAAAATAAAAGAGACGGGTAGTTTGGAAATTGCTATTCCTTTACTCGTAAAAGAGATAAACTTAATTGATTTTTCTGTTTCACCTTATGTTAAAGTTGTCTCGAAATCATCCGGTAAATACAAAAACGGTGTAATTGTAAGAAAAGAGCAGTTAATGGATAGAAACTCGCAATCAGTTAATGTTTATGTTTCTTTTAACAATGAAGACTCTGACCCTGAATTTTTAGCCGGTAATTACCTAATGGTTGAAATAAAAGGTAAAGCAGTAAAAAATGTTGCTTCAATTCCGAGGAATCTGTTAGACAACGAAGGTTACATTCTAACAATGGAAAGCGGTAAACTCGAAAGAGAAAAAGTTCAAGTAGTAGCGTTTCAGAAAGATAAAGCCGTAATAAGTAACACATTCGAAAAAGATTTGAGAATTGTTAAAACTGTTCTTCAAAAACCATTAATCGGTATGGAAATTACATCAGTAAACGAACCTGAGGCTAATCCTAAAAAAGTTGAAATGCCTCAAGAAAAGGCTTCAAACGAAAATACAGAACTCAAAAAAGCATCAAACTTGTAATTATACCTAACCGCGGAGATAAAACGGTATGCATAAGAAATTAATTGAATTTTTTGTTAAAAACACCAAATTAACAAATTGGGTGTTGATTGTGGTTTCGTTGGCTGGTATTTTTGCTCTGAGTCAGATTAACCGCAGAATTAACCCTAAAATGGAATTAGAAAGGGTTACAATTAATATCCCATTCCCCGGAGCTTCGGCTGTTGAAGTAGAAGAGGGAGTAGTAATTAAAGTTGAAGAGGCTTTGAGAGGTATGGAAGGTGTTGAAAAAATATATTCAACATCGTCAGATAATTTCGGTTCTATAGAAGTCGAATTTTCTTCCGGTTGGGATATGACTAAAGCTATTAAGGATGTAACTAACAAAGTAAATTCGATTAGTTCATATCCTTTAGCAGCCGAAAAGCCCGTTATCTATCAAAGCACTATGTGGAATCGTGCAATTATGCTCAATATTTACGGTCCCACAGATCTTTTTACTTTGAAAAAAGTAGTTGACGAATTTAGTGATGACCTGCTCAGAACGGGAAAAATTACGAACATTATGACTTGGGGGCTACCTCCGAGAGAGTTTTCAATTGAAGCTTCACCCGATAACTTAATAAGGTACAGCTTAACGATTGACGATATTTCTCGCGCAATCAGAAATGCAAACTTGGATATTTCTTCAGGCTCTGTAGTTACAGATCAAGAAGAGATTGTAATCAGGGCATACAATAAGAAATTTACGGCACACGAACTCGAAAAAATTGAAGTAGTTTCCAAAATTTCAGGTCAAAAAGTATTGCTGAAAGACATTTGTACGGTTGTTGAACAGTTTCCGGAAAACTTGTTTTATTCGGAATATAATGACAAGAAAGCAGTGGGCTTCAATGTTATGTATAGCAATGAAGAAGATGTAATAGAAATAGTAAAAATTACCGAAGAAACTGCCGAAAAGTATAGACAGAAATACGCCGGATTGGTGAATTTTAACACCTTTATAAGAGAAACCGACGAACTTCAAGAGAGGATTGATCTTTTAAGTGCAAACGGTATTATCGGTTTAGTTTTGGTGATAATAACTCTCGGGATATTTTTGAATGTAAGGCTCAGTTTTTGGGTAGCTTTAGGAGTTCCATTCTCGCTACTCGGAATGCTATTTGTTCTCTGGATCTTAGGAATTACCATAAACGAGATGAGCTTGTTCGGTATGATTATGGTGATAGGAATTTTGGTTGATGACGGAATTATCATTGGCGAAAGTATTTATAGCGAATGGGAGAAAGGGGGGAAAACCCGTTATCAAGCCTCTATTGATGGTACTATGAAAGTGATTGCACCCGTAGTAGCTTCAATTTTAACTACAATGGTTGCCTTTGTGCCTTATTTTTATTTCTACGGAATGCTCGGAAAACATATCTGGGAAGTAGCTGCAGTAATCATAATTGCTTTAGCCTTTTCGCTAATTGAAGCGTTTATTATTTTGCCGGCGCATCTTGCACACTCAAAAGCACTCGGAAATAATGAAGAGAAAACCGGTTTTTTTGCATCGGTTAGAAAAAAATTAGATTCGGCTATTGGTCACTTTATAAATAATATTTACGGTAAAGTTCTTTCTATTGCGTTAAAAAACCGTTATTCGGTTATTGCCGTATTAGTAGCATCGATTCTGGTAATTGCAGGTTTATTCAAAGGATCACATGTTGACGCACAATTTTTCCCAAATTTAGAGCCGCCTTATGCAAGAATTCAGTTAGAAGTGCCTGCGGGAACATCGGCAGAAATTGCTGATAAACTCAGAAACAGGATGATTGAAACTTCACTTCAATTTGGCAGGGAATGGTCAGAAGCAGTAGAGGGAAGATTAAACCCGATTGAAAAATATACCTCCTGGATGAATGCAGGTACAATCAATATCTTCTTTGTATTACCTTCGGCAGCAGACCGTGATTACACAGTAGGGGAGTTTTCGGATGCACTTTCTGCGTATATAGGAAATGTGCCGGAAGCTGAAAATTTAATAGTTGGCGGGTGGACTTTCGGCGGAAATCCGATTTCCGTAAAATTTCAGAGTACTGATTATAGCCAACTTTTAAAGGCTAAAGAACTATTAAAATCAGAGCTTAAAAATATTTCGGGCGTAAAAGATATTCAAGACGATACACCGCTCGGTAATAATGAATTTGTTGTTACACTAAAAGAGAAAGGGCACGCTTTAGGGTTTACTCTCATGGAGCTAACTTCTCAGCTTAGACAAGGATTCTATGGTCAGGAAGCAATGCGGTTGCAGCGTGGCAGAGATGAGGTAAAGGTTTGGGTGAGATTTGATAAGGAGAACCGTGTTGCAATTAGTCAGATTGAAAATTTGAAAATGCGTACTCCTACAGGTGAGTTTGTTCCGTTTAGAGAGGTCGCAGATTTTAAAATTCAACGCAGTGTGAGAAGAATCAGGCATGAAAACGGGGAACGCTCTGTTACAGTTTTCGCTAATTTAGACCATTCGAAAAATAATCTTGCGGTTGTACTCGGAGACCTAAATTCTACAATAGTACCAAAAGTGTTATCGCAAGTAGAAGGTGTTTCAAGAAGTTACGGCGGGCAGAGTGAAGAAGTAGGTAAAATGCTCGATTCAATGACTTATTCTACATTGATTGCATTAATAGTAATGTTCACAATTATCATGTTTGTACTAAAATCTTACGCGCAGAGTATAATGATAATCGGGTTAATTCCGTTAGGGTTAATAGGTGCGGTTATAGGACATTATATAGTCGGAATTCCTATTTCGATACTCTCTTTTCTGGGTATTGTGGCGCTTGCGGGTATAATTGTAAATGATTCAATTGTACTTGTCGATAAATTTAACAAGGGCAGGGCTGAGGGTCAATCTTTATTTGATGCTCTTTACGAAGCCGGCAAAACAAGATTCAGACCTATTGTATTAACCACAATCACTACGGTTGCAGGTTTAACTCCGATGATTTTGTTAAAAAGCGAACAGGGGCAATTTTTAGTGCCAATGGCTGTTTCAATTGCTTTTGGTTTGATTTATGGCTCGTTTTTAACTTTGATGGTGCTTCCTTCAGGGCTGTATGTACATTATGAGATGCTGGATAAAATAAAATCGGTGGCAAATTCGGTTAAACTGTGGTTTAACGGAAAGCCTGCTATTGAAGATAAAGCAGAAGGCAGCTGATAGAAAGTCAAAACATAGAATAAGAGTCACTTTGCAGATAGTGTAATAACTCTGAGATATAATGCGAAGACAGCTCACTTGAAAACACCGGAGGTAGCGATGTTACGAAGCCTCCGGTTTTTTCTTTTTGTTAAATAATAATAATTTAAGTCAATAAATTTCCTTTTCAAGAGAAATTAAGACTATTTTAGACCCGGCATTAGCGATGTGAACCGGACGCGATTCAGAAGAGGGACAAGTTTTAATTCTTAGTCTAAATACCACTATAGCAATTTGTTCTGCGTATAAAAAGTTGCTAAATGATATTTCTTTAGTTGACAGCATAAAATGCTTTCTCAACCGGGAGTTTCACACAAATGTCCGGCTGGTTTACAACAAAAATTTCCTGTCCGGAGAGTCATAACTGCTATTTGTAAAAAAGTGATTCTTACAACAAAAAATCAATAGTGCTTTGTGAACTCTGCGATTAAGAAATTAGGAAGGTGTTAGTTTATATTTTGGGGTTTAAAATGCAAAGACGGGGGAACCCCGCCTTTGCAAAACTGAAATTTTGATGTTCAGTGATAAAATATTCTTTCTAAATCACATTGCTATTATTACTGTTAGAATTACCGTCCAAAAATATCGTTATAAATTACGAAAGCCATAAGAGCAAGGAGCAGATATAACCCTGCATTCATAATAATTGATTTAACTTTAATAGAAATTTCGCGTTTCATAAAGCCTTCAATAATAATTATAACAAGGTGACCGCCGTCAAGAACGGGGAACGGCAAAATATTTAGAATTGCCAAGCTTAAAGAGAGCATTGCCAAAAAATGAAGGAAAGTTAGCATACCTGAATCAGCAGAACGGGCAGCGTATTGAGCAATTTTAACCGGACCACCGAAAGCTTTACCAAATTCCATTTGTCCGGTAATAACTCTTTTCAGCATGGTAAAAGTTAATACGGTGAATTTACCGACATCGCTAAAACTTTGTGAAAACGAGCCGAAAAATCCGTAAGAAATGGTTCCCTGTTTACCCTCAAAATGGTAAGCAGCAAGCACAATCCCTATTTTACCGTCAGTACCCGGCACAACCGCCAAGTTAACGGTATCTTTATCTCTAAGCACGGTAATATTCAAATTTTTACCGGGCGAAGAAGAAATAATGGAAGTAGTTTGTGGAGCAGAAAAAATTTCGGTACCGTCAATGTTGAGAATAATATCATTAGGTTTGAATCCGGCTGCCTCTGCAGGTAATCCGGGTGCAATATCTCCAATAAGCGGTCTCATACCGGAAGGAAGAAGGAAAGGTTGAGTTGTTTCGTCTTTAGGAATAAATTTACGGTCAACAACAAAAGTTAACTCTTCGTCATCGCGGTTTAGGGTAACAACCGGGTCAGAGCCCATAGAATTTATAATTAATTCTTCTCTAAAGCCTTCCCAAGTATCAACAGATTTTCCGTTCACTTTAGAAACAACATCGCCCGATTTAAAACCTGCGGAGTCAGCGAGAGATGATGTTTCAACAATACCGATTTTAGTTGTGTATGTTACGGGTTTACCATTGAAATAGTTTATGCCCCAAAACACTAAAACTGTGAGTAGCAGGTTCATTAAAACGCCTGCGGTTATAACAAAAATTTTAGAAAGAACGGGTTTTGCTCTAAATTCCCAAGGTTGAGGTTCGTTATTTGCAAAAGTGGTATCGTTACTTTCATCAACCATACCGGCAATTTTAACATAACCGCCTAAGGGAAGCAAGTTAAGTCTATAATCTGTGTAGCCTTGAGTGTCAAAATCTTTTGGTAAGTTACCGAAAGAAAAACCGCTGATTTTGTTCCATCCGAACAATCTGTATCCAAAGCCGATTGCGAAAGCATCCGTACGCATTTTTGTAGCTTTGGCAGCCAAAAAATGCCCTAATTCATGAACAAATACTAATATTCCGACTGTAATTATAAAATAAAGAGTTTCTTGCATTTTTCTCCGTAATAATTAAGTTAAACCTAACGCCAATTCTCTGGTAAGGCGGTCTGTTTCAAAAATAGTTTCAAGACAAGGTGTTTTATGATTTTCAATTTTATTCAGGCAATCTTTAATGATTCCCGGAATTCTCGAAAAAGAAATTTGTTTATTTAGAAATTTTTCGACGGCAATTTCATTAGCCGCATTAATTATACAAGGCGCTGTTCCGCCGGTTTTAAGAGATTCGAAAGCTAAACCGAGGCATTCAAATTTAGACATATCGGGCTCAAAAAAAGTTAGAGTACCAATTTTTGGGAAATTGTTGTTTACAAAATTTGCAGGCATTCTGCCGGGATAAGTAAGAGCGTATTGAATAGGTAGTTTCATATCGGGAACGCTGAGCTGAGCTTTAACCGAACCGTCAATAAATTCAACCATCGAATGAATTACCGATTGGGGATGAATAACAACCTCAATTTGTGAGCAAGCAACATTAAAAAGCCATTTAGCTTCAATAACTTCTAAGCCTTTGTTCATCATAGTTGCTGAATCAATGGAAATTTTGGCACCCATTTTCCAAGTAGGATGATTCAACGCTTGTTCAACGGTGATTGAATTAAACTCATTTTTATCGACTTTGAAGAAAGGACCGCCGGAAGCAGTCAGAATAATTTTTTTAATATTGCTACTCTGTTCCGAAGAGAGGGATTGAAAAACGGCACTATGTTCTGAGTCAACGGGTAAGAGTTCGGCACCGTACTTTTCACACAATTGGGTAACAAGTTCACCGGCAACTACTAAGGTTTCTTTGTTGGCTAAAGCTATTCTTTTCCCGCGTTTAATGGCTTCAAGAGTGGGAGCTAAACCACTAAAACCAACCATAGCACCAATAAAGATATCATAATCGGCGGTTGCGGCAAGCTCAATTAAACCTTCATCACCTTCAAGAACGGTGCAGTCAACTAATTTTCTTAATTCGGCAGCCTTTGCCCTGTCTCTAACGGCAACTACTTCCGGATTAAACTCTTTAATTTGAGGGAGTAACAACTCTATTTTAGTGTTAACCGTGAGAGCTGTGATCTTAAAATCATGTTCCAGATTTCTGATAACATCAACCGAACTAAAGCCGATTGAGCCGGTTGAACCCAAAATTGCAATTTTTTTCATTTAGTATGACGGCTTAAATTAGGAATCGTGAAAAAGCGAGTAAAATGTTTTATGCTA
>JACSRR010000272.1 GCA_014879635.1 Ignavibacteriaceae bacterium
TATACAAGTTATTTTTGAAAAAGTCAATAGAAGACAGTAATCGTGAACGGGTTGGGTCGGGAGTAAAGGATGAAGGGTAATCCCGACAAGAATCGGGAGTAAAGGGTGAAGGGTAATCCCGACAAGAATCGGGAGTAAAGAGTAAAGGGTAGAAAAAAATATTTGACAGATCTCCCGAGTCCCGACCCCATCGGGATTGTTGGGTAGCTGACACTTGCTAGAGAATAATTACTCTTACCGTACCGGGATTGAACTCCAATACCTAAATATTTTGTGCCACCGAAAAACAGGTAAGTATAGTTTTCAAATAGTTTATTAAATTATGCGCAAAATTCTCTTTTTGACCTAACCTCAATCTTTAAACTAAATAAAAATTCATTTAAAATTTAATCCTCAAAATTGTTTAGACATATATTACATTGAATTGCTGCTTTACTCTCCCGGAGATTCGTAATCTTAATCTTTGAACATGCTTGAGTACACTTCTTTTTATTCAGATTATTCAAACTTTATGCTTAAAATTTTTGCCGGCGAAAAATAAGGTGAACCCATTCTTTTACTCCACCCGGTTGTAAGGAAGTTATAAGATATTTACTTCTTCATTTATAATTAAAAAATTATTTTATTTGCTTTTTGAATAATTAAATTCTTACGAACTAATAGAAGCAATAAATGGCAATATTACCTGTTACGCTTTACGGCGATAAAATTCTTAGAAATAAAGCTAAAAAATTAACCGAAATCACTCCTAAAGATTTGCAACTTATTAAAAATATGTTTGAAACAATGAATAATGCTTATGGAATTGGGCTTGCTGCAAATCAAGTAGGAAGCAATAAATCTATTTTTGTTGTTGACCTTTCTCCTCTTGAAGATTACAAAGATGAAAAACCAAGAATTTTTATCAATCCACAGATTATTGAATTCTCTCAAGAAAAAGTGGCGCATGAAGAAGGATGTTTAAGTATCCCGGATGTAAGAGCAGAAGTTCTGCGTCCTAAATCAATCAAAATTAAATTTAAAAATATTTCCTTCGAAGATTGTGAAATTGAAGCCGCCGAGATGCTATCTCGTGTAATTCAACACGAGTATGACCATTTAAAGGGAATATTTTTTACAGATAAAATTGACCCCGAAACTCAAAAGAAAATTACTCCCGAACTCAATAAAATCAAAAAAAGAAAAATTGAGATTGATTATCCCGTTACCGAAAAACCGGTAGAGAAATGAAAATAGTTTTTTTTGGTACCCCTGATTTCTCTGTGTATCCGCTAAAAAAATTAGTTGCTTCAGGTTATGATGTTGCAGCTGTTGTAACTGTGCCTGATAAACCACAAGGGAGAGGGCTTAAACTTAAATACAGCCCTGTAAAAGAGTTTGCTCTTGAATCAGGAATTCCCGTTATTCAACCGGATTCATTAAAATCAACCGAATTTGAGGAAGAACTTAAAAAAGTAAATGCATCCCTGTTTATTGTTGTGGCATTCAAGATACTCCCGCCGAACATATTTAATTTACCGGAGCACGGTTCTTTTAATCTGCACGGTTCACTGCTCCCGCAGTATAGAGGTGCTGCTCCCATTCAATGGGCTTTGATTAACGGAGATAAATTAACAGGTTTAACTACATTTAAACTCGCAGAAAAAGTTGATACCGGTAACATTTATTTGAGAAAAGAAATTGTTATAAACGATGATGATGATTTTGGCTCTCTTTATTATAGAATGGCTGAAAACGGTGCCGGGTTAGTTATTGATACGGTAGAATTGATTAAAAGCGGTGATTTTAAATTATTACCTCAAAACAATAGTGCGGCAACTCCTGCTCCCAAAATTACAAAAGAAATGTGTGAAATAGATTTTAATAATGATGTGTTGAAAATCCACAACTTAATAAGGGGGCTCTCCCCTGTTCCGGGAGCATTTTTTACACACGGCGGTAAGTCAATAAAGATCTATAAGTCTAAAATTAGCAACGAAATCAGTTTAAATCCGGGTGAATTAAAAAATTACTCAGGTAAATTTCTTGCCGGGTGTAAAGACGGCTCTTTAGAAATACTTGAACTACAACAAGAAGGGAAAAAGAGAATGATTGCAGATGAATTTTTAAGAGGATTCAGATTTTAGTTTATGAAATTCTCAACAAAACTCATCCACGGTAGTAAGAATCCTGAACAAAAAAGTAAGCCTCTCGCTCCCGCAATTACGCTATCAACCACTTTTTATTACAACGAAAGTGACTATAAATACTCACGGTCAAACAATCCGAACAGAAATTTGCTTGAAGAGAAACTCGCCATTTTAGAAAATGCTAAATTTTGTTCAGCTTTTTCATCGGGTGTAGCTGCAATTTCTTCTATTTTGATGTATTTGAAGCCGGGAGATAGCTTGATTGTAAACAAAGCAATTTATGGCGGTACATTCAGGATAATTAAAGATATCCTTGAACCATTTAACATAAAAGCAATTTGGTGTAACCTTTCAAATCTTGAAGAAGCTAAAAAATTAATTCTTCCTTCTACTAAAATGGTTTACTTTGAAACCCCTTCTAATCCCCTTCTTAAAATTTTTGATATAAAGGCAATCGCAAAATTTGCATCAGATTTTGACCTGATTTCAGTTTGTGACAATACATTTCTTTCGCCATATTTCCAGAATCCGCTTGAATTGGGTGTTTCGGTTGTTGTACACAGTACAAGTAAATTTTTAGGTGGGCATTCAGATATTACCGGAGGTGCAGTTATGACAAATGATGAAAAACTTTATACACATATTAAAATGTTTCAAAAAACGAACGGCGCTGTTCCTTCACCTTTTGACACTTGGCTAACCGAAAGATCACTAAAAACACTTGCCGTAAGAATGAACAAACAAGACGAAAATGCCCGTGCCGTAGCCACATTTTTGAAAGAATCAAACTATTGCAAAATGGTTTATTATCCTGGATTATACGACGATGAAGAGAGCAGAATTCACAAATCTCAAGCAACCGGAGGAGGAGCAGTGGTATCGGTAGACTTTGGATCGCAAGAACGGGCGTTAGGAGTTGTGTTAAACTTTGAATTGTTTGCTTTTGCAGAGAGTCTCGGTGGTGTTGAAAGTATTGTTTCTCACCCGTTCACAATGTCACACAGTTTTTTATCCCCCGAAGAAAAAGAAGAAAACGGAATTACTCCGGGTTTGTTAAGATTCTCTTGTGGTTTAGAAGACTCAAACGATTTAATTTCTGATATCAAAAAAGCCGTTGAAGAATTTGATAATAGAAAGTAACACCCTGCAAATAGTTACTTAAATATTACAACTCTTTTTCTAACAAGTCTAAAACATTATTCATCTTTTTAACGACCGCTAAAACAGCGTCAGACTTTGTCATATCTACTCCGGCAGATTGTAAAACTTCAAGAGGATATTTTGATTCACCGGCTTTAAGAAAGCTCAGATATCTTTCAATTGCCGGCTCTTTTTCCCTTAAAACCTTAGACGCCAAAAGTTCTGAAGCAGCCATACCTGTTGCATATTGATAGACATAGAAATTATAATAGAAATGAGGAACCCTTGCCCAAGTGTGATGTTCTTCTTTATCAACACTCATTGCATCGCCCCAATACTTTTGGTAAATAGAGCCGTATAAATCGCACAAAGTTTTTGGATTAAGCGCTTCTCCGTTTTCGGTACGAGTGTAAACTTCAAGCTCAAATTCGGCGAACATTGTCTGCCTGTAAAATGTTGCAGTTACATTGTTTAAGTACTTTTCAAGCAGAGCTAAACGGGTCTTTTTATCTTTAGAAATGCTTACAAGATGATCAAGTAAAAGACTCTCGTTAAAAGTTGAAGCTACTTCGGCAAGAAAAATTGAATAATTGGCATAAATATACGGCTGATATTTTTCTGTAAAAAATGAGTGCATATTGTGCCCCATTTCGTGCGTGAGCGTGAAAACATCGTTTAACAAACCGGTATAATTCAATAGTACATACGGATGAGTTCCGTAAGATACACCCGAAGAATATGCTCCACTCCTCTTTCCGGTAGTTTCATAAACATCAATCCACCTGTTATTAAAAGCAGTTCTGAGTGCCTCAAGATATTCTGCTCCCATAGGAGAAAGTGAATCTTCAACAATCTTTAGGGCTTCTTTGTACGGATATTCTTTAATGCCTTTTGTTTCAAACAGAGTTACATAAGAATCATAAGGATGAATTTTATCTAATTTTAAAACTTTTCTCTTTATATCAGCCCAACGATGCATAGGAGCCAAATTTTCGGTCACATTTTTGATTAAACTGTGGTAAACTTCTGTGCTTATGTTGTTTTTATCTAAAGATGCTTCAAGAGCCGAAGAATAATTTCTCGCTTTTGCATAAAAAATCTTTGATTTCAAATTGCCGTTAAAAAGCGTAGAATAGGTATTTGAATAATTTACAAAAGGTTTGTAGTATGCTTTGAAAGCTCTTTTCCTAAATTCACGGTCAGGCGAATAGAGTGCGGCATAATATCTACCGTGCGAAATTTCTGTTAATTTACCGTTTTCGTCCTTAACCTTTGGGAATTTTATATCTGCATCAGTAAAAATTGAGAATGTATTATAAGGTAACTGAGTTATTTCGCCACTCATGGCGAGCAGTTTTTCCTCATTTGCCGGAAGTGTGTGAGGTTTTTGTCTGGTAATATCATCAAAATAGTGCTGATAAAAGTTCAAACCGCACCTGTTCACTGATTCTTCAATTATTTTAGGGTCGCATTCAAGAATTTCGGGAGTAATAAAAGAAGACGCTGCTCCAAAATTAGTATATAAATTTACTATTAACTCATATCTTGAACGGTTTTCATTTTCCCTTAAATCTGTGTCTTTGCTTAAAAATGCATAAAGGTAAAGCTTTTCGATTCTCATTGAGAGAGATTCTACAAAATTAAGACACGCGGCTAAAGTTTCAGCTCCCGTGCCAATTTTCCCCTTATAATCTGAGATTTGTGGAAAGGTTTCTTTAACCGATTCAAACTCAGATTTCCATGCTTCTGTATCCGGGAAAATATGAGTAAGATCCCATGTAAATTCAACGGGGATATCTTTTCTCTCTTTCATTTTACCGGAATTTTCGTCTTTGTAAAAAATGTCAAATTTCATCTAAATTTCCAATCAATTTTAAATTATTGAGATAACCACAACTTTGAGAGGTTAAAACTTCCTCTCCTTCCATACTACTTGTTGGCTTGGAATTACAAAAAATGGGAGCAAAAATACATAGAGTGTATAGTAAATTTCAAACGCTAAGAAATACTTTAAGGTTGAAACGAGTCCAAGCCGTTTAAGTGTTCCGAACAGAAATAAAAAATCTGTAAATATTTTCGTTAAAATAATTCCTATTGTTAGCGGACTGAAAAAAAAGGGAGAGATAAACAATCCCAAATGTGCAAGGAAACCAAAAGACATTACAATAAATCCTTTTACGGGGGAGTTTAAACCGCCAATTCCCCAGCGTCTTTTCTGTCTAATCAAAGTTTTCCAATCGTAACACGGCAGTGACATCACAACCGATTCTTTCAGAACAGGGTAAACCAGCTTATATTTTTTCAGTCTGTCTATAGCTAAAAGTAGATTTGAATCTTCTGTAATACTGAAAGGTAAGTTTTCGTAGCCGCCAACTTCATCATACGCTTTTCTGAGGTAAGACATATTATTTCCGATACAACTCATAGGCCATTGGTAATTTATTGTACCGGCAGCCACCGAAAGGAGCATTATAAAATCAAGATGTTGCATTCCTGTAAAATTTGAATCAGAAACCTGAGCCGTAAAACCATTTACAACACCTACACCTTCGGTATAATATGACGCTATTGTTTTTGCCCATTTTGGGTGTGGAACACAATCTGCATCAGTCGTAAAAATTATTTCTCCGGTGGCAACATCTAAACCATTAGCAAGAGCGTTAGTTTTACCTTTCAAATCACCGTGCTCGGTTCCGGATTGAATGAGCAAAAATCTTGGCTTTCCTTCAATAAAATTTTTGATTAACTCGTAAGTTTTGTCGGTTGATTTATCGTCAACTAGAATAATTTGTAATTTATTTTCGGGATATTCAAGCTTTTCTAAACCTTCAAGACATCTAATTATGGCATCTTCTTCGTTACGGGCGGCAACAATTACTGAAGCAGTGGGTAAATCTTTCTCTTCCAATACCGGAAATCTCTTTTTAGTACCCAAATAAAATATGAACATTTGAATAATGTAAACAAGGACCACGCCTCCAAAAATCATTTCAAAAAGCATTTACCGGGATCTCCTATTATAAAATTTGACTTTAATATTATTTCAAGCGTGAAATCAATAGCCTCTTCCAAAATTTTGGCAGATTTTGCATTGTCGTGAAATACGATTATAGAATTAGACCTTAAATAACTACTTATTACTTTTTTAACCTGGTTTATATTGCCCCTGTAATCTAAAGATAAGAGTGACCACATTACATTTTTAAGTTCACATTTTTTTAATATTTTGGGGGTCCTGATGTCAAATAAACCGTAAGGAGGACGAAAAAAAGAAGGTTTAACCGAGATAATACTCTCAATTAAATTATCAGTTCTTCTAATCTCTTTTTCGGCTTCTTCAACACTCAACAAAGGAAGAGCTAAATGATTAAATGTGTGATTACAAACCAAATGCCCCTCTGAATAAATTTCTTTAACCAATGAGGGATTTACTCTCACCCGTTTTCCGAGCAAAAAAAACATTGCCTTTATTTTGTGATCAGAAAACTTCTTTAGCAACATATTTGTGAGCTCAACTGAAGGACCGTCATCAATTGTAAAAATAATACCCTCAGGAGATTCCCATATAAAACCGGGAAATTTCTCTCTGATAATATGAGGAGGTTTTGCGATGTATCTAATCATTTATCTACTGTGTACCCTGTCTTTCCACTTAATATTGCCTAAAACTCCGGAGAAAGCCGAAATTAGAATATACGGTATGTGCAACAGTGCGGCAAAAATATAAACTCCCGGTTTGATTTCCGAAATACCGGTTGACTGCCCTCGTTTCAGAATATTATACTCAAGCAAATTTTTTATCACAAAAAAACAGACAAAAAGAATTAATGCGGTTGTGTTACCCGCAATTGATAGAAAAATAAAAATAACCGAAAGTAAAAATAAGAAATAAATTCCCGTTAACTTTAGAATTAGCGTTTTATTCTCATAAAACAGACTTTTTGAAGCCCATCTTTTACGCTGATTGTAAAAATCTTTAATCGATTTGTTTGGGTTAGTTACAACTAAAGCACCTGAAGACCACGCAAATTTAACTTTGAAACCGGTTTTTGATGCAATTGCCCGCATTAAAAATTCATCATCTCCCGAAACCAAATCAATATCATCTTCAAACTGTCCCGCTTTAATAAAAAGTTCCTTTCTATAAGCAATATTAGCCGCAGAACAAATTAACGGGGTATCACTCCCAATTAAACCGGCACCGGACAAAATTAATCCGGCAAATTCCAATTGCTGTATTCCGGAAAAATAATCTCCATTTGAATAAAATTTAACCGGTCCGGCAACAAATCCTGTTAAATCATCAAATTGTTTGACCATTGTTTCAATCCATTCAGGCGGAACAGTGCAATCTGCATCCGTTCCTAAAATTATTTCGCCTTTAGCTTGACTAACACCATAAATTACCCCTCTCTTTTTACCAGGTTTATTTTCAAAATTCTCCGGGATATCCAAAAATTTTATATTTGCAGGTAAATTAATTCCGGAAAGTAAATTTTTGTAGTTATCGTTAGAATCATCATTAATAAAAAGTACTTCATATAAATCAAAAGGATAAGATTGTGCTTTGAATGACTCTATGCTTGATAACAAATGTTCTGATTCATTTCTGAAAGGAATAATCACGGATACTTTGAACAATTTTGTTACCGGTAGATTTTCTGCGGAATTTAGATTATCTAATCCTCTTATAATATTCACAAGAAAATTGAAATAAATAACCGATAAGAGGAGGAAAAAAAGGAAGAGAAATTCCGTCATTTTTTATCTTTGAATAATA
>JACSRR010000118.1 GCA_014879635.1 Ignavibacteriaceae bacterium
TTCTGCTATAAAAACAAATCTTCAGTTTATACACTAAAAGTTTAGCAATTTAACTAAAGTACTGATACAAGAAATTTAAACAAGAAAATTATTGCCACCGAAAGAGCAGGTGAACCAAATTGAATTGCAAATTTTATTATTAAATTGTTTAATTAAGTATTTCAAAGAGTATCTTTGGATTTATTCAAAATCAAAAATTCTTTACACAAAGCAATCCTGCCAAAGTTTCGATTTCTGCCCACTATCACCGCCAAGCGACGCGAACTCCACACTATATTACTCAGAAATAACACTGTATTTTAAAACCTGAACCTCAAACTTTTTCCAAAAATCAATTTTTTACGCAGGTAGTGTATCTCATGTTTGTAGAAAGGCGATTATTCAAAATTATTCGACCCCGGAGGAGGCCTTCTGTTATTGACAATACATTTGAGCAGCACAGAGGTGCACTTCAAATTTGCCAACTTAGTTTCGCTTTAAGGTTATCATAGTTAGAACGCCGGCTTATTATTTTATACCAAAAAAAAAGGCTGCCTTCACAGACAGCCTCATTTTTTCAAATTTCAAATTTAATTATTTTACTAACATCATTTTTTTCATAGATTCAAAACCTTTATCAGTCTTTAACTCATAAAAGTAAATACCGCTTGTTAAATTTGAAGCGTTAAATTCAACTTGATGAGTACCGGCTTTGAGTTCACTATTAAGCAATAAAGCAACTTTTTCGCCAATAACATTATAAACGGTTAGTAGAACTTTAGTATCTTGAGCTAAGCTGAATTTAATGACCGTTGAAGGATTAAACGGATTAGGATAATTTTGCATTAAAGCAAATTCAACGGGGTTTAATTCTAATTTAACAACATCAGAATATGCGTAAGTACCGTCAAAATCTATTTGTTTTAACCTGTAGTTTACTACTCCGCTAAGTGAATAATTATCTGAATAAGAATAAGTTCTGAATGATGTAGAATTACCTGAACCTTTAAGAAAACCGATTTTAGTCCAGGTTAAATTATCAACCGACCTCTCAATTTCGAATCCATAGTTTTGTGTTTCTGTTGCGGTTTTCCAAGTTAGCAAAACAGTATTTCCGTTAATTGAAGCTGAAAAACTAACTAACTCAACGGGAATTGGAGCAACGGTAGCAGAAAAATAGATTGGGTTTGCAGAACCACCCGTTGGGTTAACGGTATTTGGTCCGTCTGTCCAATTTCCGTCGGTATCTGTAGCGGCAATAATAACATTTCCGGTAGTAAGGCTCCTGTTTTCAACCCTTCTAATACCGTTAGGTAAATTATTAGGCACAATTAAGCCGTAAGCACCAACTATAGTGTTCACACTGTCTGAATAAAATTGCACATAACTGTTAGCAGCAGTGTTTGCTGTACCGTCATTTTCAACAAAAGTACCTGAGAGGGGTCTTCCGCTTCCTTCTACGTTATCGTAAACCATTACAAATGTTTTAGAATCGGCGTTTGAATTGCCCCAAACACCGGTACCGCTTTGCTGATTGTTTTCAACACCGTAATTGATAACTTGAACACTATCGCAAGTGGTTGCCCATTTGTTAGGAGTTGTTGAGCCTGCACCGTCATTCAGTCTAATTCTAATAAACACATAACCACCGGCAGCAAACCGTGCATTTCCGGTTGGTTCTGTAACAAACCAGCCTGAGTAACTTCCTTGAGCATCTGATGTAAATTCCAAATATGTACCCGGATTTACAAAGCCCGGTGATGAAGTTCTCGAAAAATCACCGTCAAAAGAAGGATAGATAACATTACCGGCACCGTTAGTTGATAGCCCGTCAGTTGTACTAACCACAATTTGATTTACCGCACGATATGTAACATTTGGAGCTAATCCTGTTAATGTTAATCTATATGCAAATGGAGTACGCGAATTATTTGTTCCGCTTAACCCCTGCATAAAAGTGGGTAAAACATCTGCTTTAACGGCAACTAAAGCAAAAGAATCAGAAATTGCCTGTGCCAAACCGCCTGAGGAAGCATTCAAACTGTAAGTTCCGCCTTCGGCAAACCTAACTTGCTTAAAAGTAGCAACTCCTCCTATAGCATTAACAGTAACATCGCCCAAAAGAACACCGGGACCATTAGCAACGGATAATTGCACTTCGCCGGTAAAAGTAGGGTCTAATTCATCATTCGCTCTTAAAGCCTGAACAACTATTTGCCTCCAGCTGCTTGAATCACTACCCGTAGTAACAAAGGCAAGTTTTGAAGCAGGTGCTAAAACATCAAAAAGTGCTGAGAAACCCGGATTTAAATTATCACCCGCAGTTCTAAAAACTCTTAATGAAACACCGTTTTGAGCCGGAGTATAAGTGATTCCCGAAACTGCTACACTGCTTGTGCCTGCGTTGATTGTTCCGTTTAATGTACCGTCTAAAGTTCCGGTTCCCGATTCAATAGCAATGTTAAATGATGTGTTAGCAATAACATTTTGTGCATCACCGCTATTATCTTGTGCTTGAACAAGAATCGAAAAAGGAACTCCCGATGTTGGATTGGTTCCGCCGTTAACTGAAACTATCGCAAATTTTTGGGCTACACCCCCGGAAGCACTGCTTGTAACAAAAATATCGTCAAGTGCAATTTGTGACCTTGCACCCGAACCTGAAACATAGTAATAAAACCATCTTAGTTGTACATTGGGTTTGTTATTACATTCGGCAGGTAAAGTTAGAGGACCAAAGTTTTCACTGTGACCTGAAACCGTATTTGATTCATATTCTGCAAGCGGAGCGTAATCATTCCAAGAACTATCGGGGCTAACTCTGTATTGTAGTCTAACTTTGTAAATTCTGGGATTTGTAGTAATTGTTCTCATTACATAAGAGAGGTTAATATTACTTCTACCTGTTGTGTTTAAAGCCAACACCCACATACCAAGATTTCCTGCTGTACCGGTATTAATCAGAGATGCACCGAGAGTATCGTGCCCGTTTACCCTTGTACCCGAACCAAGATTATATACACCGGTATAATCAGATGCGGCTATTGCTGCCAATGTGGGATCTTGAGTACCCGTACGCCAAAAAACCATATTTGCAGCCGAAGCCCCTTCAACTACACCCGTTATTGTATCTAGACCGGTTGAACCGTTACCCGGATATTTCCCTTGCATTGATGCAAACGCCCATCCTTGAAAACTGTAATCACCGTTTTGTAAATTAAATGGGGAAGGATTTGTTTGCGAGTATAATTTTGAAGTAACAACAATTAATATTGCCGTCAAAAGAAGAATTCTAATCTTCATCATTTCTCCGAATTTATATTAATAAGAGTTTAAAGGAAACAAATTTATTAATGAATTGCTATTAAATTTTGATTAATTCTCTATTTGGGTTAGACCTGTAGTTTGATTTGAGGGTTTAATTTTGGCTTTGAGGAATTTGTAATATTTATTTTGAAGCATTTTAGCACTAAATATCTACAATGTTTCAGGTGAAATAAGCAACAGCTTAACTTATAAAATTCATCAGGCAATTTTTCTACTCTTCTTGAATTGAATCAAGTAAAACTTCCAATTTTGCAACAGCTTCTTTAAGTTTAATTAAAAGTGCCTCTCTTGATACACGCGAATTGATTAATTCTTCAAGATTATCAAAAAGCAAATAAATTGAATGTGCACCAACATAAGAAACCGATGGCTTAAACCTGTGTACCTCAGCTCTTAGTTCTTCTAAACTGTCTAAATTTAACAGATCATAAGATTTTTTAATAAATTGTTTCGAATTATTCTTAAAAAGCGAGATAACTTCTAAAATTGCCTCAGGATCATCCCCGAATAATTCTTCCATATATGACCTGTCAATTTTGCCGGCTTTTAGTAATTGGCTCTCCTTAATTAAATTTTCATTAGAAATTTGAAATTCATGACCGGGTTTAAATGCTTTTAATAGTCTGTAAATTTTTCGTTTTAGTTCTTCGGGTCTAAACGGTTTTGCTACAAAATCATTCATCCCATACTCGAAAAATTTTTCCTTTGTACTAATCATAGCCGAAGCAGTAAAAGCAATAATAGGGATTTTTCGCATTGCCGGTCTTGTTTCGTTTCTTATTTTTCTTGAAGTTTCATACCCATTCATAACCGGCATTGAGATATCCATTAAAATCAGATCGTAATCAGTTTTTTCAAGCATTTCAAAACATCTTAAACCATTTTCTGCAACATCAACTTCGGCACCCCACAATCTGAGAGTATTTACTGCAACCATCTGATTCATTTCGTTATCTTCAGCCAAAAGAATTTTAATACCGCTAAACCTAAGAGTCAGAATATCTTCTTGGCTAAATCCCTCACTAATTTGATCTACCCTTTCTTTTTCTGACGGAATGTGAAAAGGCAAAAAGACCGAGAATTTTGATCCTCTGTTTAATTCACTTTCAACCGTAATTCTTCCTCCTTGCAGTTCAACCAATCTTTTAACGATTGCGAGACCCAAACCCGTACCCTTTAATTTAGCCGAACGCCTCATCTGGGTTTGTTCAAAACTGTCAAATATTTTGTCTATGTCAGATGAGTTAATACCTGAACCCGTATCCTCAACGGTAAACTTCAAATTTACAGCTGAATCAGATTCAGAAATAGCTTCGATAATAAGTTTAACAAAGCCAAATTCGGTAAATTTAACGGCATTGCTCAAGAGATTTAATAAAATTTGCGAGAGTCTCACCTGGTCACCTGTTAATATTGCAGGAACATCGGGCTGAATAATTTTTTCTAATGAAAGTGATTTTTCGGTAGATAAGTATTTGACTGTTTCAAAAACATGGTCAACTGTTTCTTTCAGATTAAATTGCTCGTAAACCAATTCAAATTTATTGGCTTCAATTTTAGAAAAGTCGAGAATATCATTGATGATAACGAGCAGGTTATCTGTTGAATATTTGATTGCTTTTAAAAATTCAGTTTGGTCATCGCGAGGTTCAAGTTCAAGCAGTAAATTTGTGATACCTAAAACTGCATTCATAGGAGTTCTAATCTCATGACTCATGTGAGCCAAAAATTGTTCTTTAGCTTTAGTAGATTGTTCCGCTAATTGTTTGGCTTTCAGAAGTTCTTCCATTACGGCTTTCCGCTCGCTAATATCAGATGCCGCAACTGTGTAAGTAATACCGCCGTAAGTAAAATTTTCCCTTATTAGTATTTCAACAGGAAAAATTTCGCCCCCCTTCTTTTGCGCAATTAATTCAATTCTTTTGCCCAATACATCGTGCGAAAATTGCGGAATACCGTTGCTATCAAAAATATTTTGTACTGAAGTTTCTTCAAAAAGCAATGAAACATTTTTGTTCAAAAGGTCATCCTTTATGTAACCCCAAAGTTTTTCAACCTCCGAATTTACCATTAAAATTTGTCCTGTTGCCGAAACTGAAATGATCCCTTCTCCAACTGTATCAAGAACCGAGCTAAGTTGTTTCTGAACAGAAAGAAGTCCTTCCTGTGTTGCTCTTAAATCGCTTACATCAATACCGTAGCCAATAATATACTTTAATTCCCCTGACTCGTCTAAAACGGGATGTATAACTCTTCTCCATTTTTTGACCACGCCTTCGGGATTAGTCTGAGTTTCTTCAAACGAGTAAATTTTCTTCTCATCTTTAACTTTCTGAAGTATTTTCTTTCGTTTTTTTGCAATCGAACTATCATAACCTCTGAATTCACAATATTCAGTGTCATTTTTACCGATTATCCACGCTCTAATTTCATCATTTTTAATGCTTGCATAATTCACATATAAATATCTGAAATCTGAATCATAAACGGCAATTTGTCCGGGAAGGTCAAAGAGTATATTTTCGTAGAATTTTCTTAGTTGATCTACTTGATTTCGTAAAAAGACTCTTTCTGTTATATCGCGAGAAACCGCCTGCATTCCGGTAACTTTAGAATTTTCAAAGAGTAGTTTAACATTCTGCCCTATCCAAATTTCTTTTCCCTCTTTATTAAAAGCAGGAAATTCTAAATAAGTTAACTCTTCTTTTTGCAAAAACTGCCTGAAATAGAATATTTTCACTTTTTTTACATAGTCTTCTCTGATAACATCGGTAAAATTCATTTTGAGAAGCTCTTCTTCAGAATACCCGCTTAAAATTATCATTGCACGGTTTACAAAAGTAAAATTGCCTTCAGGGGTTGTACGGTAAATTAAATCACTGGTATTATCTACAATTGACCTGATATTCTTTTCACTCTCAATAATTTTCCTCTCAGTAATTATTCTTGAAGTGATATCCCTAAATTGCCAAATAGTTCCGGAAATTTCATCATCAATTAGAACCGGAATGTAATCTAACTCAAATATTTTTCCGTCTATAAATTCAACTTCTTCTATTCTGCATTCATTTTTATTTTTTATAAATAACGAAGCCTGCTCAACCAAGTTTGCGGGTTCTTTTAGTGATTTTTCGAGTTCAAGTTTCGGTAGCGAAAGTTGTTTACCCCTGTAGTTTTCTATACTTCCGGATAATTTGAACAACTTTAAAAATGCGTTATTAATAAATTCTACTTCACCGGCACTATTTAAGAGTAATATTCCCGAATTTAAGTTTTGAATGAGCGCCGTTACCCTTAGATTTGATTTTTTTAATTGTTCCCTTTCTTCAACTTTTAAAGTAACATCATCCAAAATAACCGAATAAAAGAGAATTTTATCGGCGGAATCTTTGAGCGGAGCAATTCTAAGTTCAGCCCAAAAACTTGTTCCGTCTTTCCGCTCATCTTTTATCAGAACTTTATCCGGTTTTCCGTCATTCAAAATTTCGTGTATTATTTTACCGTACTTGGTTTTTAAAAAAGGTTGATTAAAATATTTACATTCTTTCCCTTTTAATTCAACTTTTGAAAAACCGGATATTTTTTCGTAAGCATCATTTATATAAACAACCGGGTACTTTTTTTCTGCAGCGTCAACAATTAAGATTCCGCTCTCTGTTTGTGTTAGTGCGTTTTCGAGTAAGAAAAGTGCCGAGTCATTTCTAATCTTATCCTGTGCAATTCTAAACTTATTGACTGAATAACTAAATCGATTGATTATAAAATTAAAAACTCCTAAAATGCTCTCCGGCTTATTTAATTGATTTACTTCCGTTAAAATAAAACAAGAAGGATGTTCTTCTCCCTTCGGATAACTAACAGAATATTTAATTCCCGAATATTCTATGGATTTAATTTTTGTTATTTCGCTAATTTCTGTTTTGGCTAAAATAGCGTTCGAAAATTCCGGGTCAACCTTGCCCGGGAAAAATTGTCTGAATCGGAGTGTATTGAGGCATTTTACATAAATCGATTTAATCTCTATTACACAATGTGTATTAATTAATGTAGATATAGTAGAAGAAAGTGACGAAATATCTTCACTTTTTTCAATTTTTGAAGCAATAGTTTCAAATTTCTCTATTAATAGTAAATCACTCATCTATTTTAGAAACTTAACTCTATTCCGACCGGGCAATGATCTGAGCCTTGAACTCCGGGCATTATAAAAGCATCTTTGAGGTTAACAGACAAATTGTTAGAAATTAAAAAGTAGTCTATTCGCCACCCTTCATTTCTTGAACGGGCTCTAGTAACTTGCTCCCACCAAGTATAATTACCTCCTTCAGAGTTAAAAACTCTAAAAGTGTCAATAAATCCGAGAGTGAGAAATTTATCAATCCATTCTCTTTCCATATCCAAAAAACCGCTTTTGTTTCTATTTGCATCGGGAAGCGCTAAATCAATCTCTTTATGAGCTGTGTTTATATCCCCGCAAACAATAATTTTTTTCCCCGCTTTCAGCTGTGAATTAACATGTTCAAGGAAAGCATCGTAAAACTCCATTTTAAAGGTAAGGCGTTCGGCTTTTGAAGAACCGTTCGGAAAATAAATATTGTATAGTAAAAACCAAGGGTACTCTGCAATAAGGATTCTGCCTTCATTATCAAATTTTTTTTTTTT
>JACSRR010000256.1 GCA_014879635.1 Ignavibacteriaceae bacterium
CTACACTCTCTCCGTCGTCGGCAGCGTCAGATGTGTATAAGAGACAGAAAATACCACCAAAAATCAAAGAATCAATTAAGGCAGAATTGTAAATCGAATTAAGACAAAATATAAACATTAAAATAATTCATATAATTCAAACTATAATAAATACAATATTAAATAATTTCATAAAAATATCTAAATCATAATTTTTTCAATTATCGAAAAGTCTATTACATATTTTGAATTGCTTATAAATTTAGAACCAAATCCTAATCCATTAGGTTTTCCTCTTATAAAGCTATAATCTGGAGAAAAAATTTCGTCATTAATTTCAACAAGTGCAAAATCTGGCGTAATAATTTCAAGTTGATTTAGTAAAAGTACTGCTATAAGTTCATTTATTAATGGTCTGTAACTACCACTTCTAGCGTGTTTAACTACATAATCATTTTTATCGCTACAATTAAATTGTGATGGATTACTTCCTCGGGTTTCATACTCTTTTATAAAAATATCGGTAGAAACTCTATGAATAATCATTTTGATTACAGTTAAAATTTTATTTTTAGCAAAATATAACTTAGAAGGGAAAAATAATTCGGCTATTTGAAATTAGCATAAATTAATCTTTTTGAAATCTCTATTGTAAAAAGACATAGTCAAATAATTCTCCAGTATTATATACATTCCTTCAAATACTCTTAAATCACTAATCGATTGTTTTAATGGAATTCTATGTTTATTGTGTTTTAAGATAAAATTTTGTTCAACTTTTCTTAAGGTTAAGAATAAATAACCATAGCCTACAAAGTTGACGAAAAATTACGATGTAAGTTATAGCAGTACATTACATCCTACAACTTAAAAACTCATAAATTAACTTATGCAGGATTCCAACCTAATTTTTTACCGGCAAGAAGATGTAAGTGAAGATGATAAACTTCTTGACCGCCTTCTTCTCCGCAATTAATAACAATTCTATAACCTTTCTCTTTAACACCCAAAATTTCTGCAACTTTATTAGCAGCGTCAATTAATTTGCCAAGAAGCTCTGAATGTATTACTCCGTCAATACTGCGTAAATCGGGAATTTCGATTTTTGGAATAATCAAAATATGATACGGAGCTTTCGGATTTATATCTTTGAAAGCAAGAATGGAATCCGTTTCATAAACAATCTGTGCCGGAATTTCCTTTCTGATAATTTTTGTGAAAATAGTTTCAGCCATTTATATCCTCTCTATCTAATCCGAATTTTTTAATTTTATTGTAAAGGTGACTTCTTTGAATATCAAGTGATTCAGCAGTTTTTGATACATTCCAATTGTGCAGTTCTAATTGTTTAATGATGTATGCTTTTTCTGCTTTATCTTTGAAATCTTGGAATGAGTTACTTTCTTCAATCATCTCATCAAATGTAAACTTTTCGGAAGGTACCAAAAATTCAATATCATGGTAATTAATTACCGGTTTGTTTACAAGAATGATTACTCTTTCTATTATATTTTTTAATTCCCTAATATTTCCCGTCCATTTTAATTTTTGAAGCAGAGAAATGGCATCGGAAGAAAATTCAGGTTCTTTTCTTTTATATTTTTTGGATATAAGAACCGAAAAATGTTTAATAAGAAGAGGAATATCACCGGGTCTTTCACGCAACGGCGGAACAGTTACAGGTATAACATTTAATCTATGGAAAAGATCTTCTCTAAATTCTCCGCTTTTGATCATTTCAATTAAATTTTTATTAGTAGCGGAGACAATTCTAACATCTACATCAATTTTTTTGGAACCACCGACCCGTTCAATTTTACCGTCTTCAATGGCTCTAAGCACTTTAGCTTGCGCTTGAAGACTCATATCACCAATTTCGTCTAAAAAGAGAGTGCCAGTATCGGCAAGTTCAAATTTTCCGGCTCTTTGTTGCATTGCGCCGGTGAAAGCGCCTTTTTCATGTCCAAATAACTCCGATTCAATAAGTTCATTCGGAATTGCAGCACAATTAACCTCTACAAACGGTTTGTTGTTTCTAGTTGAATTTTTATGGATAGCTCTGGCAACCAATTCTTTACCTGTTCCGTTTTCACCCGAAATTAGAACACGAACATCTGTAGGTGCTACCCGTTCAATCAAAGAGAGAATTTCCTTAATTTTTGAGCTATTACCAACAATGCTCTCATCAATATCTGCATGGGATTCTAATTCTGAGATATTCTTTCTTAGTTTAGATTGATCAACCGCATTTCTAACACTAATAAGCAATTTCTCACGGTCAACAGGTTTTTCCAAAAAGTCAAATGCTCCCAATCGTGTTGCTTTAACGGCATTTTCAATACTCCCGTGAGCGGTCATGAACATTACCGTTGAAGTGACATGTGCTTCATTCAACCGCTTCAGTAGTTCAAGTCCGTTTAAACCGGGCATACTGATATCTAAAATAATTAGATCGTATAAGTTAGAAAGAGCTTCATCATAGCCTTCGGTAGGGTTTGTGAAGAATCGAACACCGTATCCTTCGAATTCTAAAATCATTGACATGGTGTTACAAATGTCTATTTCATCGTCAATTAATAATATCTTTGCCATTATTGCCTGTAATAATTTAAATATACTGAAGGGAGTGCGTTTTTATTACATTTTAACTCCCTGCCAAATTTAATACCAAGTTCGTTAACCTTCAAATCACGATAGCTAATATAAGAATCAACTTTGAAGAAATCTTCAAATGCTTCTATAAAATGCCCTAAAAACCGTGCAGAATTAAGCAAAAAAGAAGAATATTCTAAATAAGCCGAACCAAAAAAATGAGCTAATTTGTCAATATCACCGTTTTTACCTGTAGGTGAATCAGAAAAAAGATAACGGGGTAAATTCTCATTTTTGAGAGAAAAAACAGGTTCAGAAGCAGAAAAAAACGGGATTTTTATCCGTACCGGTAAGAGAGGAATTTTAACTGTTGCGGAATTAACCGGTAGTAGTGCAAATATTAAAGCACCCAGTGTCAAATCTTGCTCATAATCACAAATTGTTAACGCCTTAATATAAATGGTATCAACTAAATCGACATGATTAATCGATTTGTAATATTCAGAAAAACCGGGTGAGGCTATGTATTCTGATATCTCTGCTACTTTCAGTGCAAAATCGGAAAACTGGCAATGAACAGGTTTTACAACCACACAAATCAAGCAGATGCTAAAGATAATTAGTTTTTTCACTCAAATATTATCAAAAATAAGAAAAGTAAAGATACCGTTTTCCGTAAAATGCTAAAAATTATGCCGAATTTTAGTTTTATTTGAAAAGAATTCACTGTAGTGCAAAAATATTTCTAATTAATAAATCTGGCACGAAAATTGCTATATTGGTAAATAAAATCGCCGGAGATTAAAATGAATAAAAATAAAACTGACAAATCAAACTCCATCGACGAATCACAATATTCGACGGAGACTCATTTAATATATGGAAAAAATATATCAAAAAAATGGGATTACTCACACCATGTAGTTCCACCGCTATCAAACTCGGTAATATTTAGGTTAGACAGCGTTGAAAGAGGTGCAGAAGGTTTTATCGAGTTTGCAAATCCCGCAATGAATGATGAACACGAACCAATATATATCTATGATAGATTAGGCGAACCAAACAAAGATTTATTAGAAGAAAATTTAGCATGGGTTGAAAAAGGGGAAACAGCGGTTTCATTTGCAACAGGAATGGGTGCAATATCAGGGATATTTGGAGTACTTTGTAAAGCAGGTAATCAAATTATTGCACATAAAACATTGTACGGCTGCACTTATTCGTTGCTAACAAGATGGCTACCCCGTTTTAACATTGAGTACATACCCGCTGATTTAACTGAAAGCGATAGCCTTGAAAAATTAATTAACAATTCAACAAGGGTAGTTTATTTTGAAAGCCCTTGTAATCCAAATCTACATTTGATTGATATTAGGAGAATTAGAGAAATAGTAGATACTGCAAATATTAACAGAACTGAAGAAGAAAAAATTTATATAATTGTTGACAATACATTTGCTACTCCTTTTTGTCAAAGACCTATTGAACTAGGTGCAGATTTTGTAGTACATTCTTTAACAAAAGGTATTGGCGGGTTCGGAACAGATATGGGTGGTGCCGTTATTGGACCTAAAAAGTTTGAAGATGCTTTGCTTGTTTTTAGAAAAGATTTCGGAGCGGTTTTAAATACAAAATCAGCATGGACAATTCTAACATACGGTCTTACTACGCTTCATTTGAGAATTAAAAGACAGATTGAAAATGCGAGTAGAATAGCAAAGTTTTTGGAAAGTCATCCTAAAGTTGAGTTTGTTAATTATCCGGGTTTAAAATCTTACAAATTTTTTGATTTAGCTCAAAAGCAAATGCGTGATTTTAACGGTAATTTTGCTCCGGGAAGTTTATTATTTTTTGGACTTAAAGGAGATTCAAGTGAGGAAGTAAAGGAAAAAGGGAAGCAAATGATGAACTATGCAGCCAAGAACGCATACACACTTACTTTAGCGGTTTCTTTGGGTCATACAAGAACTTTAATAGAACATCCGGCATCAATGACTCATTCCGTAATACCGGCAAATGAATTAGATTCACACGGAATTCACCCCGGAGGAATAAGATTAGCAGCCGGAATTGAAAATAGTGATGATATTATTCATGATTTACAGAAGTCATTGGATGTTATTTAGTATCTTTTTGCCATATTGCATATAAAAAACAGACAGGTTTTATAAAATGAGAATCGGAATACCAAAAGAAATAAAATATGAAGAAAAAAGAGTAGCACTTGCGCCTGCCGGTGTTGATTATTTGATAAGATCAGGTCATACGGTCTATATTCAATCAGGAGCAGGAGAAGGGAGTCACTTTACCGACGAGAATTACAAATCTTTAGGTGCAAAAATTGTTTACAATTTAGAAGAAGTGTTTCAACGCTCAGAAATGATTTTAAAAGTGGGTAGAATTACGGAAGAGGAGTTACCTTTACTTCAAGAAGAGCAAATTATTTTCTCTTTTCTACACCTCTCAATCAGCAATAAAAAAATCATTGCCACTATGATTGAGAAAAGAATTACTGCTATAACTTATGAGTTAATTGAAGACGCTGTAGGATTGCCTGTGCTTCATTCTATGAGTGAAATTGCAGGGCAATTAGCTATTCAAGCAGCCGAAAATTTATTGGAAAGCACTTCGCCTATAGGCAGAGGTGTACTTTTAGGCGGAATACCGGGCGTTGCACCTGCCGCTGCGGTAATTTTAGGAGCAGGAACGGTTGGTAGAATTGCAGCCGCTTCGGCATTAGCACGCGGTGCTCAAGTAATTGTTCTTGATAAAGATATTCACCGTTTAAGAACTTTAGAGCACGCATTCGAAAAAAAAATAACAACAGTTGTTGCAAATCCTTACACTATTTCCAGAGGTGTTAGGTTTGCCGATGTATTAATTGGTGCGGTTATGATTAAAGGGGAAAAAACTCCTCATCTTGTGACCGAAGAAATGGTAAAAACTATGAAATCAGGTTCTGTGATAGTTGATGTTTCAATTGATCAAGGCGGGTGTATAGCAACAAGCAGACCAACCACTATTTCTAATCCCACTTATGTAATGCATGATGTTATTCACTATTGTGTTCCGAATATGCCTTCTTTGGTTTCAAGAACAGCATCTTTCGGATTAACAAACGCATCAATTAATTATGTATTGAACATAGCTAATCATGGTTTAGTTAACGCATTAACCAATGATCAAGGATTAGCCGCAGGGGTCTGTACTCTAAACGGATTCTGTTCAAACGAAATTTTAGCTGAATCGTACAATCTGGAATACAGAAGAATACATTTTTTTTCTACAAATTAGACAATGAGAGATAATATGGTTACTGAAGCAAGACCTATGCCGGTTAGTTCAACCGGTGTGTTAAAAAGTTATAAAAGTAAATTAGTTAGTGCCGATGAAGCGGTTAGTGTTATTAAATCAGGTGATAGAATTGCGGTTCATTCAAATTGTTCTTTTCCGCTTACATTAATTAAAGCCTTAGTAAACCGGAAAGATGAGTTAACCGATGTTCATTTAATTCATGCTCTATCTGTAGGAGAACTGCCTTATTTAAAGCCCGGTATGGAAAAACATTTTATTCATGATTCTTTTTTTATGGGAGCCGAAGCCAGAAAAGCTGTTGGTGACGGAAGGGCAAATTTTATTCCTATTTACCTCTTTGAATTCCCGTTGTTGGCAAAAAGAGGTGAAATAAGGTTTAATGTGGCTTTAGTTCATCTTTCTCCCCCTGATGAACACGGTTTTTGTTCTTTCGGAGTTGAAGTTGGGCTAATAAAAACTGCAACTGAATATGCCGATGTTGTGATTGCTCAAATAAATCCAAATATGCCGAGAGCATTGGGAGATAGCTTTATTCACATCAACAAAATTGATTATATAGTTGAAGTTGATGAACCAATTTTTGAACTTGCTCAAGGCGAGAAAAATCTTTCGGATGAAATGAAGAAAATTTATTCGGATATCGGTTCACATATTGCAGGATTAATTGAAGACCGTTCAACTCTACAAATGGGTATTGGTGTTATTCCCGATTCTGTTTTAAACTTTTTAGGTGATAAAAAAGATTTAGGTGTACATTCCGAAATGTTTTCAGACGGGCTGATTAACCTTGTAGAAAGAGGTATTGTCACAAACAGATACAAAGGTTTACACCCGGGTAAAATTGTTGCAGGTTTTGCCTTAGGTACAAAAAGACTCTATGATTTTATAGATAATAACCCTTTGATTGAGTTTCACCCTCAAGAATATGTTAACGATCCTTTTATAGTTTCACAGAATAAAAAGATGGTTGCAATCAATTCGGCTATAGAAGTGGATATAACGGGACAAGTTTGTTCTGATTCTTTAGGTCCAAAGTTGTTTAGCGGTTTTGGAGGTCAGGTTGATTTTATCAGAGGAGCAGCCCGTTCTGAAGGCGGTAAGCCAATAATTGCACTCCCATCTGCAACTAAAGATTTTAGCATCAGCAGAATTGTTTCGCAGTTAAAGCCCGGTGCCGGTGTTGTAACTAATAGAGCCGATGTGCATTATGTAGTTACAGAGTACGGAGTTGCGTATCTTCACGGTAAGACAATCAGGGAAAGAGTAACTAGTTTAATAGCAATTGCACACCCTAAATTCAGGGATGAGTTAACAGAATACGCCAAAAACTTAAAGTATATATGATGAAAGCTATAGTGGGAGATATTCATGGTTGTTACCATACTTTGACAGAATTATACAAAACTGTAAATGCAAAGTATGGTAATATCCCTTTTTACAGCACCGGTGATCTGGTTGATAGAGGTTTGCATTCTGATTTGGTAATAAGCTTTATTCTTGAGAAAAATTTTCAAGTTGTAATGGGTAATCATGACTATATGTTTATGATGAATGCAGTAAATCCTAAAAATTTTCTTGCCGAATTGTGGTTTTACAACGGTTGCGAAACTACATTGATATCTTACAGAGAGAAAGACAAACTTAAAGAACAACATTTAGAGTACCTAAAAAGACTTCCTTTGTTTATCAATTTGGAGGATGTTTTTATTTCACACGCCGGGGTACCAAAAGATGTTAAAAGCATAGTTACGGTTAGAAAAGAAATTGATTTTAAATTAGTTGAAGAATGGGCAAAACAATCCGTTGAAACCGAAAACGGAATACTTTGGACAAGAAGAGACTTGCTAAACATCAAAAAATTGCAAGTGGTAGGGCACACTCCTAAAAGAAAAATAGTTTATTTGCCTAAATCTAATGTCGTTTATATAGATACTTGGGCATTTTACGATAAATTTTTAAGCGCCGTTATTGTTGATGAAGGAAAAATTATTGACCAATTTTCCATTCCCACAATTAAAGCTGATGTTTACGATTAATAATTCTTTCTTTTTATTTACTAATTGGTTCTGC
>JACSRR010000360.1 GCA_014879635.1 Ignavibacteriaceae bacterium
GAATAATAAAATTTTCTTTAAAATATTATAACCAAAGGAGGATAACAAATGGTTCAATCTGAGGAAAAATTCGAATTTAAAGCGGAAGTGAAACAACTATTAGATATTCTTGCGCATTCACTCTATTCAAGCAGGGAAATATTTTTGAGAGAATTAGTATCAAATTCTTCTGATGCTTTGGATAAATTAAGATTTGAATCTACCAAAGGAACCTCAATTAATGATTCTTCTCTTCCGTTAGAAATAAAAATTACATTTGATAAAGATAATAAGTGGTTAAAAATTAGGGATATGGGCATCGGTTTAACAAAAGATGAGTTAATCCAAAATTTAGGTACAATAGCAAAATCGGGTTCAGCAGAATTTGTTAAAAGTTTGAAAGAATCAAATCAATCAGCAGATAATATAATCGGCAGGTTTGGTGTTGGTTTTTATTCGGTTTTTATGGTGGCTCAAGAAGTAATTGTAACTACTAAATCATACAAAGAAGGATCACCTGTTTTAGAATGGCACTCAGACGGTTTGGGTGATTTTGCAATTAAAGAATTAGATGAGAAATTTGAACGCGGAACTGAAATTAAAGTTATGTTAAAAGACGATGCCTTAGAGTTTGCAGAAGAATACAGACTTGAGTCAATTATCAAAAAACATTCTAACTTTATTTCATTTCCTGTTTTGGTAAATGATAAAGTTGTAAACACAACTAAAGCAATTTGGCGTGAGCCTAAATCTTCGTTGAATGATGAAAAATACAACGAATTTTACAAATTTTTAACTTATGATAATGATAATCCGACCGGTGTTATACATTTAGCGGTTGATGCACCAATACAATATAATTGTTTGCTCTTTATTCCTAAGAAGAATACAGACCCGTTTGGTATGAACCGGGAAAAATTTGGATTAGACCTTTATGTTAGGAAAGTTTTAATTCAACATGAATGTAAAGATTTAATTCCCGAGTACTTGGGATTTGTAAAAGGTGTTGTTGACTCTGAAGATTTACCCTTGAATATTTCAAGAGAAACTCTTCAAGAAGATATTATATTCAGAAAGATTTCGTCAAGTATCACTTCGCAAATATTGAATTTTCTTACTAAGAAGTCAAATGACGAACCTGAATGGTTCAAAGATTTCTGGACAGAACACGGAAAACTTTTTAAGCTTGGTTATATGGATTTTTCAAATCAAGAGAAGTTTTCAGAATTATTAAGATTTAATTCTTCTGCTTCAACTGATGAGAATGAATTAATAAAACTGAGTGATTATGTTTCAAGATTAAAAGAAAACCAAAAAGAGATCTATTACATTTTAGGTACAAACAGGGCAGCGGTTGAAATAAATCCTCACTTGGAGATCTTTTCAAGAAAAGGAATTGAAGTTCTTTATTTATACGATGTTTTAGATGAGTTTGTTATTTCATCTGTAAGAAAATATAAAGAGTATGATTTTAAATCGGTAGATATAGCAGATATATCAAAAATTGAGGCAATGCGTGATAAAGTAGAAGAAGTTAAAGTTGCCCCACTGAGTAAAGATGACGAATTACATTTCAGCAGCTTATTAGGCACTATGAAAGCTTTATTAGGTGAGAAAGTTACAGATGTAAAAGAGTCAAAAAGATTGACTTCAAGTCCGGTTTGTTTAGCAAGTGTTGATGACGGGATGTCTGATGCCATGATGAAAATGTTTAAAATGATGAATAAAGATGAGAGCGTAACGAAAAAAATACTTGAAGTAAATAAAAATAATGAAGTTGTCAGAAATCTATTAAGTATATATAAAAAAGACGCTAAAGACGAATTTCTTAAACTTGCGGTTGAGCAACTTTACGATGCCGCATTACTTTTAGACGGTGAATTTAGCGGGGCGCAAAGTATGGCATCAAGAGTTTTTGTGATGCTTGATAAATCAGCAAAAATGTATCAGAAATAAAATTCAATCAATAAACCGGAATGCAACATGCAAAATATATTTGATAAACTTCAAGTTAAAATTGAAGGCTGGAGAAACGAACTTGTACCTTTAGTTAAGGAGCACGGTGAAAAAAAAGTAGCTGATGTAACACTTTCACAGGTTATGGGTGGAATGAGAGGAGTTACATCTTTGTGGTGTGATACCTCTAATGTCCCCAAAGAGAAAGGATTAATAGTTAGAGGTTATCCAATTAACGATATAAAAGATATAACTCCCGTACAAGTCTTTTACCTTTTATTAACCGGTGATCTGCCAACTCAAGAAGAGTTTGAAGATTTTGCAATGCAATTAAGACTCAGAAAATTTGTTCCTTTTTATGTTTGGGAAGTCTTAAAAGCAATGCCAAAAGATTCTCACCCTATGACTATGCTTTCAATGGCAATTTTATCAATGCAAAGAGAGTCTTCATTTGCTCAACATTATGCCAAAGGAGTTCCAAAGAGCGATTATTGGAAATATACACTTGAAGATGCATTAAATATTGTGGCAAAACTTCCGGCAATTTGTGCTGCAATTTACCGTTTGAGGTTCGATAAAGGGGAGTTAATTCAACCTGACCCCGAGATGCATTTAGCAGCTGATTTTGTGCACATGCTTGGTATAGAAAACACAGAAAATCCTGAATTTCTTAACCTTATGAAGTTGTTCTTAGTTTGCCACTCAGATCATGAAGGCGGTAATGTTAGCGGTTTTACAAGTGCCGTTGTTAACTCTGCTCTTTCTGACTTATATTATTCACTTTCAGCAGGATTCAACGGTTTAGCGGGACCATTGCACGGTTTAGCTAATCAAGAAAGTCTTGAATGGGTTTTAGAATTGATGGCAAAATATGACGGTGCACCAACAAGGGAAGATATTGAAGAATATGTTGAGAAGACTTTGTCAAACGGTCAAGTTGTGCCGGGTTACGGACACGCAGTTCTTAGAGTGGTTGATCCTAGATTTACTGCTTTCTACAATTTTGGAAGTGAAAAATGTCCGAACGATGCGGTATTCAGAATTGTGAGAGAATTGTTTGACATTGTTCCGAAAGTATTGAGCAAAATCGAAAAAATTCAAAATCCATGGCCTAATGTTGATGCGGTAACAGGTTCGTTATTATATCATTACGGCATCAAAGAGTTCTCTTATTACACTGTAATATTTGCACTTTCAAGGTCAATTGGCTTATCGGCACAAGCGGTTATGAACAGGGCTTTGTTATTGCCAATAACAAGACCGAAATCAGTAACCACTGAATGGATAAAAGACTTTGTTGCTAAAAACTAATCATTTTTAGTTCAGATATACAGAGCGAAATCTTGAGATTGTTTCAAGATTTCGCTTTCTTATTTTAAAAATTGTCTTAAAACTGTGCAGGATTATTAAATCTCACTCATCTTGCTTAATTTTGTAGATTAAATTTATTCTATTCTTAGAAGGAAAAAACATGAGCATACTTGTAGATAAAAAAACCAGATTGGTAGTTCAAGGAATTACAGGTTCTGAAGGTTCATTTCATACCAAACAAATGATTGAATACGGCACTAAAGTTGTTGCAGGAGTTACTCCCGGCAAGGGCGGTACCGAATTTGAAGGTGTTCCGGTTTATAATACGGTGAAAGAAGCTGTTTTACATCAAAAGGCAAACACTTCGGTTATCTTTGTTCCGGCAGGTTTTGCCGCCGATGCAGTTTTAGAAGCTGTTGATGCAGGTATAAAAGTAGTAATTTGTATTACAGAAGGTATTCCCGCAAATGATATGATAGCGGTTTATCAAAAAGTTAAGAGTGAAGATGTTGTTTTAATTGGACCTAATTGCCCCGGAGTCATTTCTCCCGGAAAAGGAAAAATTGGCATTATGCCCGGTTTTATCCATAAAGCCGGAAGAGTGGGAGTTGTTTCAAGAAGCGGAACATTAACTTACGAAGCGGTTAAACAATTGTCAGACCTTAAAATTGGTCAATCTACTTGTGTTGGAATTGGCGGAGACCCCATTATTGGATCAAGATTTATAGATATTATTAAATTATTTAATGAAGACCCTGATACTGACGGTATTGTCATGATTGGTGAAATTGGCGGTAGTGCAGAAGAAGAAGCTGCAGAATTTATCAAAAAATATGTAAAAAAACCGGTTGTAGGTTTTATAGCCGGGCAAACTGCACCTCCCGGAAGAAGAATGGGACATGCGGGCGCAATTATTTCAGGCGGTAAAGGTACTGCTTCAGAAAAAATGGCAGCCATGAAAAAAGCAGGTATCAAAGTTGTTAGTTCACCTGCCGAGATTGGTTCTACAATGCAAAAAGCTTTAGAAACTTATTATTCAAAATTAGCAACCAAGTAATATAAACGGAGAATATAGATTGGGTAATTTAACCTTAGCAATAATTAAACCTGATGCAGTTAGACAAAATGTAATTGGTGAGATAATCTCAATGATTACCGCAGCAGGCTTCAAAATAAAAGCAATGAAAATGATAAACTTATCGCGTGAATCTGCAATGGGATTTTATGAAGTTCATAAAGAAAGACCTTTTTATGGCGAATTAGTTGACTTTATGACATCTGGACCATGTGTTCCTATAATGTTAGAAAAAGAAAATGCAGTTGAAGATTATAGAAAATTAATTGGAGCAACAGATCCTGCTCAAGCAGAAGAGGGAACAGTTAGAAAAAGATTTGCAAAAAGTAAAGCTGAAAATTGTGTTCACGGTTCAGATTCAGATGAAAATGCACTTATTGAAATTGCACACTTCTTTTCAAGAGACGAAAGACTCACAAATTATGGATTATAATGGCTTTAAGCCGTTGGAATAAAATAAATTCCGAAAAAATTACCGGGAATCCCTATTGGTCATATTTACTTGATAAATTTGAGATTCCCGGTATTAATTATCAAGGCGAGTATCATTATGTTCACACCGAAGGTTCAACTCTTTTAATCCCTATTACTAAAGATGGAAAACTTATTTTAGTTAAACAATTCAGATATCTTAATCAAGACTTTAGTTGGGAGTTCCCTTGCGGTGGTGTAATAAAAGGCTTAGATTTGAAAGAGAACGCCTTGAAAGAGCTTTCTGAAGAAACAGGTTATTCGGCAACAATTATCGAATATGCCGGAAAATTTAACCCGTTTTCGGGTGTAACCGATGAGATGTGCTATGTATTTCTAGCGAAAGAACTGTTTCCAAAAGTTTCCGAATCTGATATTTATGAACAAACAGAAACAGCCGAGTTCACAATTGAAGAATTCGAAAAAATGATTGAAGCTAACGAAATTTGGGATGGAATGAGTTTGGCAGCATGGTCTTTGGTGAAGGAGAAAGTATTAAAATTTTTAGTTTAAAACCATTTTTCCTTTCGCTAATTTTTCTTTTAAGTTCATGTAACGCAGGAGAAATTAAACAAGGTTACAAACCCGGAGCAGAAGTTCTTATTGAAAAGCAGATTAACTCAATTACCGGAAGAAATGTTGGTTTAGTTACAAATCACACAGGAAGGTTATCAGACGGCACACACCTTGCAGATAAACTTCATGAATTAAAAGCAGTTAATTTAGTTGCACTATTTGGTCCGGAGCACGGAATCAGGGGAGATGCCGATGCAGGAGAAAAAGTTAAAAGTAGTGTTGATGAGAAAACCGGTGTTAAAATTTTTTCGCTTTACGGTTCAGATTACAAGCCAACTGCAACAATGCTCAAAGGTGTGGATTTATTAATTTATGATATTCAGGATATAGGTGCCCGTTTTTATACTTATATTTCAACTCTTTATTATCTTCTTGAAGCAGCTGCTGAAAATAATATAGAAGTGGTAATTCTTGATAGAATAAATCCTCTATCCGGAAATTATATATCCGGACCTGTATTAGAGAAAGAGTTTAAGTCGTTTGTAGGGATTGCCGAAATACCTGTAGCTCACGGAATGACCACAGGTGAATTAGCGATGTTGTTTGCAGGTGAATTTCTTGGTGAAAAGGGTAAAAAATTAAAATTAAGTGTTATTAAAGCAGAAGGTTTATCCCGTGAAATGTATTTTGATAGTACAGAAAACGAATGGGTAGCCACATCACCTAATATTCCTAAATTTGAGACGGCGCTTGTTTATCCCGGAATATGTTTGTTTGAAGGGATTAATATATCTGAGGGGAGAGGTACATATAATCCTTTTCTAACAATTGGAGCTCCATTTATTGACGGCGAAAAACTTGCACATGAAATTAAAAAATATAATCTAAGCGGGTTTGATATTAAACCGGTAAAATTTACTCCAAAAAGTATTAAGGGGATGTCCTCAGAGCCAAAACTCAAAGGCACAGAATGCGGAGGATTAGAAATAACGGTACTATCAGCAAAGGATTTTGACCCGGTGGTAACAGGAATTGCCTTAATAAAAGCGATTAACACACTATATCCGAAAGATTTGAAATTTAACGATAAATGGTTCGACAAATTATCAGGTACTTCAACTTTAAGAAAACAGATATTAGCGGGTGATTCCATAGAAAAAATAGTTTCGTCTTGGCAGCCAAAATTATCGGCTTTTAAAGAATTAAGAAAAAAATATTTATTATACTAAATCAGGAAAATGATGAAAAAGAATAATTTAGTTGCATTAATTGCATTTTTAGCTATCGCTTTTTTTGCTACCGGTTGCAACAAAGATAATAATACTGTTGATATTTCGGATGCCAACATGTATGATTCAGATACCACCTTACTTAAATTAACCGATGTTAAAAGCACCGGTAAATTTACTGTAGATAGAACCTATAATTTTGAAAAAGGTCAAACTTTTAAATATAGATTCACATCAATCACAGAAACCACGCAAGGCGTTGAAACTGACACATCAATTACGATTGATGCTATTGATCATCGAGTTTACTTTATTACAGTTAGAGTATTAGATGTTGATGATAAAGGAACAGGCGAGTTAGAGTTTACCTTTGCCGGTATTAAAATTTACGCAGAGCAAGACACAACTAAATTTTCGTACACATCAGGAACTCTTACCGATTCATTAGAAAAGAAAAAGTTCTTCCAATTTGAGGCTTTGCACAATACTCCGTTTGTTGCAAGAATTGAGAGCAACGGTTCTATCTTTGACATGTACAAAACAGATAAAATTGTTGACAATATGCTTACTCTCGGATATGGGGGTACTGATTCAGTGAGTCAAGAAGACAGATTGGTATTAAAAGAAGAGGTGCAGAACTCAATTCTAAAACCTTTGGTAGGCCAAGTTTACAGAAAATTTACACCTGACAAATGGGAAACCGGCGGTAAATGGGAAGAAGTTAAACAACCTTTTAATTTGCAGATTGTTCTAATTAATAATACTCAAGTATTTGAAATTAAAGAATCGGGTAAATTTAATAACGATGAGATTATAAATATTGTTGGTTCTTTAAAAGTAAATATCGAAAAAAATCCCGAATTGGCTAAACAAGGAATTACGATTCCCGTTGCCGAATTTGACGGTTTCGGAAATATATTTTATGATTTTACCAATAAAAGAATTCAGAAATCAGCTACAACTACTGTTCTTAATATGAGAACGGAAGGAGTGGCACCCGGCTTATTAAATCCGGCTGTTCCTATTAAGTTTAGTCAAACCGAAAAATCAATAACACGCAATTATTTAGAATTTCTCGGTAAGTAATTTATTTTATTGGATTAATCAGAAATAAATTTGATAAATCTGAGTTAATAGACAAACTAAATTTGATGAAACAAAGATAAATAGTTAAATTTGTAGTCTAAATTTTTCCGGGTAATGTCCGACGGGTTAACGCCCAACCCCGCCAGGTCCGAAAGGAAGCAACGGTCAGCGTCTAATCCGGGTGGGCATGATCCCGGTTTTTTATTTCTCTTCAACACACCGTCTGAGATATTTCTTTGAAATCGAATAAAAGGGTTCACCTGATTTTTCGGTGGCAAAAATATTAAGCATAAAGTTTGAATAATCTGAACAAGAAGAAGAC
>JACSRR010000353.1 GCA_014879635.1 Ignavibacteriaceae bacterium
AATCCACCAATTATATTTAAAAATTAAAAAATCTCAAATGTCATTTTACCCTTCCGGAATCTACTATGTTGTAGTAACTTCAAAGGGAAGACAAGTGACACAAAAAATAATCTACTTTAAGTAAGTACAAAGGATCCCACCCAAAATGAAAAATTTACGTGGTTTATTACTCTCGTTTCTTTTTTTGATTTCTGCTATGATTATTCCGCAATCAAATAATGCAGATACCACCATAAGTTTAGTTAAAAACTTTAACCAATACCCAACTTATAAATATAATGACATTTGGGCTTATGTTGATCCTCAAGGGAGGGAGTACGCAATTTTAGGAACACGGCGCGGTACCTCATTTATTGATATTACAAATCCCACACTCCCTGTTGAAGTTGGATTTATAGGAGGTCCTACTTCTACATGGCGAGATATTAAAGTTCATAGCCATTACGCATATATAACCACTGAAGGAACCGGAACCGGCACAGGATTACAAATAGTTGATTTATCAAATTTACCCGCTTCGGTTACATTAGTAAAAACTGTTACAACTTGGTTTACTACTGCACACAATATTTATATTGATAACGGATACGCCTATGTAATTGGAACAGGTAGCGGTGGTGGCTGCCATATATTGAACCTTGCTGACCCAATTAACCCGGTCAGAACAGCTTATTATACTGCTTCGGGTTATATTCACGACATCTATGTTTGGAACGACACTGCTTATGCGTCTGCCGAAGATACTTATGATGTTGTTGATGTTTCCAACAAAAGCAATCCGGTTTTAGTAAGTAAGAGCGCAGCCTTACCGGGAATTTATGCTCACTCCGGTTGGCTTACCGAAGATAAACGCTATTTTATTGCCTGCGAAGAATTTAATGTAAGAGATGTTACTGTTTGGGATTTACAAGATAGATCTTCTTGGAATTTGATAGTACCGCAATGGCAAAGTTCCGGAAACACACCCGTACACAATGTATTTGTTAAAGGTAATTATGCTCATATCGCTTATTACAAAGACGGTTATATTATCTTAGATATTTCCAATCCTTTTTCCCCTCAACTTGCAGGCAGATATGACACATATCCGAGCAGTACCGGAACTTATGAAGGTGCGTGGGGTGCTTATCCTTATCTTCCATCCGGTAATATGCTTATTTCGGATATTAGTACCGGGTTATGGATATTTAGATTTTCTCTCGATGAATCAGTTGTACCTGTTGAATTAACCGGATTTTCGGCAAATATAACCGGAAATGATGTTACTCTGAATTGGTCAACAGCTACTGAATTAAATAATAACGGCTTTGAGATTCAAAGATCAGTTGATAATAATAATTGGTTTACGATAGGTTTTAAAGATGGTAACGGAACAAAAGCCTCCAACTCAAATTATTCTTTCAACGATAAGAATCTAACAGTCGGCAAATATTTTTATAGACTTGTTCAGTTAGATTTTAACGGAGTAAAAACATTTTATGATGCTATTGAGGTGTTGATTAACGAAGAACTTTCTTTTGACATTTCTCAAAATTATCCTAACCCGTTCAATCCTTCAACTACTATTAATGTAAGTGTAGCAATGAAAGGTAATGTTAACTTAAGAGTCTTTAATCCGGGTGGCGAACTTGTAGCAACACTTTTTGAAGGCGAATTAGATAGAGGTGTTCACAATTTTAATTTTGATGCTTCTGCATTATCTTCCGGTATGTACTTTGCCCGGCTAACAGGTTCCGGAAGTGCTAAAACTATTAAAATGATTCTACTAAAATAAAATATTTTGTTTAGGAGTAAAGACGGTTTCAGAAATGAAACCGTTTTTTACTTTAAATTTTACCTTCGAGAAAATTTCTTACAATTATTTCACCATCTTCAGATAAAACAGATTCAGGATGAAATTGAATGCCTGTTCTTTTTAGTTTATTGTGCTTGATCCCCATTATTTCCCCTTCTCTAGTTTGTGCAGTAATACTAAGAGGGCTATTTGCAGGCACATTGTTCACTATTAGCGAGTGATATCTCATTATTTTAGTAAATTGTTTTACACCCTCAAAAATTCCTGCATTACAATGAGAAATTTCAGAGGTTTTTCCATGCATTACTCTATTTGATTTTTCAACGGGAACACCCTCAGATATAGCTAAAGCCTGATGCCCTAAGCAAACCCCAAGAATTGGTATATCATGAGTTTTATCTTTTAGTATATCTAGTGTGGTTATTGAATCCTCCGGCTTGCCCGGTCCGGGTGAAAGTACTATAAAGTCAGGATTAAGTGTTAAAACTTCTTGTTTAGAAATTTCATCATTCCTGAAAACTAATACCTTTGGCGAGTATTTCTTTATAATTTGGACGAGGTTATAAGTAAAAGAATCATAGTTATCAATAACTATAACCATCATTGATTATTACTACCAAACGGAAAGTTAATAAACATTTTGGCTCTATTCCTGCTGTCGTTAAATTCTTTCATTTTAAGTACCGGCTGATAGTAAGAAAGAGCTGTTTCTCTGTTACCTTCGAGGTCAAAAATATTACCTAAAATTATCATAGAGTTCACAAAATATCCGCTCTCTTCTTTTTTATCCAATATCTTTGATAACTCAACACACTTTTCGAAATATTTTTTGGATTGTTCGTGTGAATTTAAGTTAAAAAAGTAATATCCGAGGTAATAAACTGCTTCCCGCTGAGTTCTTTCGTTAAATCCAAAAATTTTAGCTTCACACAGGCTGTCAATTTGGTTGAATATTTCGTACCAAAGTAGGCTTTCATTTCTTTGAACTGCAGCTCTACCACGCCATTTCAGAAAGACGGGATTTAACGGGAATAAACTTGTTAATTCTTTTGCGTATAATTCCGATTTTGCAGGGTTAGATTCATAATTTTGATATAGTGTCATCAAAAAATATTTCGCTTCGTATTTAGCAAATCTTCCTTCATTGGCTACTTGTTCAAGCTGACTTATACCCAATTGTTTATCACCGTCAGGAAAGAAAAACATCAATGGCTTAATAAACGGATATTGATTTGGGATAACAGCGGCATAATAGTTGTAAATACCAAATCCCAAGAGTGCATCTTTATTATTGGGGTCAATCTTTATCACATTTTGTACAATCGGAAGAGCTTCTCTACCGTCATCTGCAGCTTTTAACCAGCTTTCTCTAATTCCCCTCAACCTGCCTCTGAAGCCAATTGCTCCACCCTTGAAAAAGAGGGCTTCGGCATTTTTTGAATCCCTGTCTAATATTTTATCACAAATATATATGATGTTATCCATTTTTTCGAAAAACAAACGGTCATAACTCTCATTTTCAAGATCCAATAAAATTTTCCACCAATCAATCATTGAAAGGAAAAACAACCCGGAAGGACTCTCCGGGTTATCTCTTAAAACTGTACGAAACTTTTGTTCGGCTGCTTCAAAATTCAGAGAGTAAATGTCAATTATTCCCTCATCAATTAATGCGTCAAAATTTTGTGCACCAGAATTGATATTAAGAAGAAAAACTAAATTTAGTGTGAAAACTATTTTATACAACATATAACTCCAAAGATTTATGGTTACACTAACCGTGCATTACAAATGTTCCTGTAAATTGAAATTAAAGAAGTTTTTCGCTTATAAAACTTCCGGCTTTTGAAGATTCAATTCTTATTTGTTCCATAGAATCGCGTTCTCTGATTGTCACTGTTCCGTCTTCAAGTGTTTGAGTATCAATTGTGATAGCAAACGGAGTACCTATTTCATCCATTCTGCGGTATCTTCTACCAATTGCAGCTTTATCATCGTAGAAAATTTTGAATCTTCTTCTTAAATCAGTTGCAAGGTTCTCTGCAAACTCAGGCATTCCGTCTTTGTTAACTAAAGGTAGAATTGCCGCTTTTACAGGAGCAAGTTTTGGATGTAGTTTCAAAACAGTTCTCTGCTCGCCGTTTACTTCTTCTTCATTGTATGAATCAATCAAAAATGCTAAGAAGGAACGACTTGCCCCGGCTGAAGTTTCAATAATAAACGGAGTGTATTTTTCTTTTAATTCTTCATCAAAATATTTTGTCGATTTTTTTGAAAATTCTTCATGTCGTGAGAGGTCAAAATCAGTTCTATTGTGGATACCTTCTATCTCTCCCCAGCCAAAAGGAAATTCAAACTCAATATCTGTTGCTTCTTTAGCATAGTGAGCTAATTTATTTGCCGGATGATCGTGGTATCTTAATTTAGATTCTGTCATTCCTAAGTTTTTAAACCACTCTAATCTTTCAGCTTTCCAATAATCATACCATTTTTTGTCGTCTGATGGTCTAACAAAAAATTGCATTTCCATTTGCTCAAATTCACGGGTTCTAAACAGAAAATAACGAGTGTTTATTTCATTTCTGAAGGCTTTCCCTATTTGAGCAATTCCGAACGGAAGCTTCTGACGCATAGCACTCTGAACATTCATAAAGTTTACGAAAATTCCTTGAGCCGTTTCAGGTCTTAGGTAAATAACTGAACCCGATTCTTCAACAGGACCCAAAAAAGTCTTGAACATCAAATTGAATTTTCTAGCAGAAGTGAAAGTTCCTTTGTTTCCGCAATTTGGGCAGTTTGTTTCTGCAACCAAATATTGTGAATCAGCCGGGCTTTCAAAAATATCAACAAATAACTCATTCTGTTCGTCATCACCTGTAGCAGAATTAATACGGGCTTTGAAATTGTCTGATAATCCGGATTCAAGTAATTGTTCAAATACCTTGCTTTTTTTCTTAGATTGAATCATTCCGGCTAAATAGTCAACTCTGTAACGGGCTTTACATGATTTACAATCAACCATCGGGTCAGTAAAGTTCTCAACATGACCTGAGGCTTCCCAAACGGTTGATGCCATTAAAATTGAAGCGTCTAAACCTTCCACATCACTGCGGTTAGTCATAAACTTCCACCATTCTTCTTTAATATTTTTTAATAATTCAACACCTAACGGACCGTAATCATAACACCCGTTTAACCCGCCGTAAATCTCACTACTTTGAAAAACAAATCCCTTTCTTTTAGCTAAAGAGATTATTTTTTCCATCACATCCTGTTTATTGTTATTCATCAATTAACTCCAAATTTTTAGAAGACAAACTTTAAATATAATAAGTTAACGGGTAATCTTTATTGAATTCTGCTACTTTTTTCTCATTATATTTTTAAGTCCGAAATTATAAGATTGAAAAGAAAGTTTAGAATCCTAAATATTCACGAAAAAATCTTATCTTTGTAGATTAAACTCTTCTTTTTTGTTTTAGAATGTCAAATATCATTTCTTTTAATTTCGAGCATTTTAGTGATGTTCCGGGATATTTTATTATCGTGGAATCAAACGGCAGTATATTATTAGCCAATAAATCATCACAAACTGATTTAGGAATTACTCCCGGAGATTCGATTGAAAAAATATATTCGCCTGAATCATTGCTAAAAATTGAACATATTAGGGCTACCAGCTTATCAGAATTCCGTTTTTGTAAAACTGAAGGGAGAATACTTTTTGCAAACGGCAAAGTTTTTCCTGCATCGGTAACTTTTATTCCATTAGAAGGCGCAAATACCGTTTTAATGAATATTGTAAATGTCGGTATCCAAAAGAAAAACGAACTTGATTTACTGCGATTTAAATATATTGCCGAAAACACAATTAATCCAATTCAAATCACTGATTTAAGCGGTAAGATGGTCTATGTTAACCCAGCTTATACAAAAATAAGCGGGTTTTCAAAAAATGAGCTATTAGGTAATAACCCCAATGTTTTTGGAAGCGGTAAACACTCAAAACAATGGTGGGATAATGTTTGGAATGTAATTAATTCGGGTAAAACATGGATTGGGCAGGTAGAAAACCAGAAGAAAAACGGTGAATCTTTTTTTGCTCAACTTCAAATCACACCTATTTATGACGATGATAACAATATTCTTGGATACTTCGGCATTCATAGAGATCTAACAGACCAAAGAAATTTGGAAAAACAACTGATTCATACTCAGAAAATGGAGAGTATCGGTACTTTAGCAGCAGGTGTTGCACATGAGGTTGGTAATCCTTTAGCCTCTATCTCTGCCCTTGCTCAAATTATTCAAAGAACAACCGACGATGTTTTTATAAAAGACAAACTTGAATTAATCAAAAAACAAATAACCCGTATTTCTAAAATTATTAGAGATTTAGTTGATTTCTCTAGACCGTCAAACTATGAGTTAAAATCTACTGATATTCATCAATGTATTAGAGAAGCGGTTGAAATTGTTCATGTGGGTAAAAAAGCTAAAGATGTTGTTATTAAATCTCTTTTCCCTTCCGATAGTTTATTTTTACCGTTAGTTAGTGACCAAATTCAACAAGTTTTTGTGAATATGCTCATTAATGCTATCGATTCAATCAATGAAAAACGGGAAAAGGAAGGAACAGACTATCAAGGCGAGATAATTATTGATAGTTATCGTGAAAATGAAAACTTAATTATAACCATTGAAGATAACGCTTACGGTATCTCAAAAGAACACATAAATAAAATTTTCGAACCCTTTTTTACTACAAAGGCAGTCGGTAAAGGTACAGGTTTAGGTTTATGGGTTAGTTACGGAATTGTTAAGAGTTTTCAAGGGGATATAAAAGTAGAATCAGAACCGGGTAAAAGCACCAAATTCTATATTTTACTTCCTTTAAATCCAATTTATTAGCGGAGTACAAATGACTGAAAAAATTTTAGTTGTTGATGATGAAGAAATTATAAGAGAATCAATTTCCTTTATTTTGAAAAAAGAAGGATATGATGTAACCGAAGCAGCAAACGGCAGAATAGCTTTCGATAAAATTAAAAATGAACATTTCGATTTAGTAATTAGCGATATCGAAATGCCGGAAATGAAAGGAGTTGAATTATTAGAGAAAGTTACTCAATATGATCCACTTGCATCATTCATTATCATTACCGCTTACGGTTCATTAGAAACCGCAATTAGTGCTCTAAGAAACGGAGCAAGTGATTATATTCTTAAGCCAATTGATTTTGATGAACTAAGTTTCAAAATCTCTAAACTTTTTCAATTGAAGAAAATATTGGCAGAAAATAGATTGTTGAAGAGAGAACTTCAGAGGGATTATGATTTCGGAAATATCATAGGTCAAAGCCCTCCTATGCAACAAATTTTCGATCTTATCAGAGCCGTATCACAAACTGAGAGCACAGTTTTAATTACCGGAAATAGTGGCACAGGTAAGGAGTTAATTGCAAAAGCAATTCATTATAATTCTAAAAGAAGCTCTAAACCTTTTATTGCAGTTAATTGTGGCGCAATCTCAGACACTCTTATTGAATCAGAACTTTTTGGACATAAAAAGGGTGCCTTCACAGGCGCACTTTATGATAAAGAAGGTTTTATAAAAGCTGCAGAAGACGGTACTCTCTTTTTGGATGAAATTACCGAAATGCCACTTAACTTACAAACAAAATTTTTAAGAGTAATTCAAGAGAAAGAATTTACTCCGGTAGGTACTACTGCTTCAATTCCCATAAACATCAGGTTTGTTGCAACTACAAATAGAAATTTGATTGATGAGGTAACTAAGGGACGCTTTAGAGAAGATTTGTACTACAGACTAAATGTGGTTGAAATTAGATTACCTTCTTTATCCGAAAGAAAAGGTGATATCCCGCTATTGGTTAATCATTTTATCAATAAGTATAGAAATCAAATGGGGAAAAGTGTTAAAGGAATTGAAAGTTCTGCTCTCAGAGCACTAATGAACCACCAGTGGAAGGGTGAAATTAGAGAACTTGAAAATATAATTGAAAGATCAATGATCTTTGCAAAATCTGATATGATTTCTATTGATGATCTGTCTCTTATACACATCTGACGCTGCCGACGACGGA
>JACSRR010000277.1 GCA_014879635.1 Ignavibacteriaceae bacterium
GATTATTATGAACAGGAAATTAAGTATCAGCAAGTTATTGATAAACAGAACAATCTTTTCGCACTTTCTAAAAATATTGAGTTCAAAGTAAACAAGAATGAAGTAACTGTAATTTTTCCGGAAGAATTACGGGGGAGAGAACTAAACGGTAATTTAGTTTTTTATCGTGCAGTTAATGCTGATTTAGACTTTAAGATACCAATAAATTTAAATGATAGTTTATCACAAACAGTCAATTTCTCGGGTAGAGAACCGGGATATTGGAAGGTAACAGTCGATTTTTCTGATGGTAAATTAGAGTACCTTCAAGAAAAAAAATTAATCATAGGCATCTAATGTTTCTAATTGCCGGTTTTCTCACAGGGCTTTTAGGCGGATTACATTGTATTGGAATGTGCGGTCCAATTGTTATGGCATTAAGAAAGGATGAAAACGCCAAAAAGGATTTATTTAACAAAGCTATATACAATACCGGAAGAGTAGTTACTTATGGATTTTTAGGGTTAGCAGCCGGAATTTTTGGCGGAATGTTTGAATTTTATGGAATGCAGCAGATTGTATCGGTTGTAACAGGAATTTTAATAATTGTATTTGTTGCTATTGGTTTCGTTTATACAAAAAGAGTCTTAAATATATCCATTTTTCAAAAGCCAATTAATTTCTTAAAAAGTAAATTGTCTTATTTTCTTAAGATGAAGACAAAAACATCGTTCTTTTTACTTGGAATTCTAAATGGTTTTCTACCTTGCGGATTAGTGTATTTGGCACTTGCAGGAGCTTTTGTTGTTTCTGAACCTTTGTTAAGTGCCGCTTATATGATGCTTTTTGGTATCGGTACTTTTCCCGCCATGATGTTGTTCGGAGCAATTATCCTAAAATTGAAACAAAAATTTAACATCAACTTCAATAAATTCATTCCTGTATTCTCGTTAATTCTTGCGGTAATTTTTATTTTAAGAGGATTAAATTTGGGAATTCCTATGATCAGCCCGCATTTAAAAACAGATAAGAGTGTAGAAAATCATCTCCAAGAACCTTGCTGTCATTAATTGAGTCTAAATTTACTTAATTAGCATTGAATTTTTTTATTTTTTTTGCAGGTATTTGATGAAAGCCAAGACAATCTTATGGGTTGACGATGAAATTGATTTATTAAGATCACATGTCATATTTTTAACAGAACGAGGTTATAATATGCTAACCGTAACAAACGGTGTAGATGCTATTGAAACTGTTAAAACTAAAGAAATTGACTTAGTTTTTCTTGATGAAAATATGCCGGGCATGGGTGGCTTAGAAGTATTAGCTAAAATTAAAGAACTTTCTCCTAACATTCCTTGTGTCATGATAACAAAAAATGAAGAAGAATCGGTTATGATTGATGCAATTGGAAGCAAAATCACTGATTATCTCACAAAACCTGTTAATCCGAGCCAAGTTTTGCTTGTTTGTAAGAAAATTCTTGAAGGTAAAAGAATTTCGAACGACTATGTAGCTAAAGATTATCTTCAAGATTTCAACCAAATCTCCTTTCTATTACAAGACCGTTTAAATTATGAGGATTGGATAGAAATATATCTAAAATTAGTTAATTGGGAAATTGAATTAGATAGACATCCAGATGCAAATCTTAAACAAACTCTATTTGAACAGAAAAAAGAATGCAACAGAGAGTTTTCAAAATTTATTGAAAAAAATTATAAACATTGGATAAATCAAGAAAAGATTGATACACGCCCGATATTAACGGTTGATATTGTAAATAAATATTGTTTTCCTTATTTAAAAAACGAAGAATCCCATCTGTTTTTTATAGTCATTGACTGCTTAAGGTACGATCAATGGTTAGTTATGGAACAGCATCTTACTGATTTGTTTAAAGTCAGTAAAGATTTTTATTACGGAATTCTCCCTTCTGCAACATCTTACGCAAGAAATTCCCTTTTTGCCGGGCTATACCCCTCAGAAATTGAACGGTTTTATCCCGATTTGTGGCAAGGTAATGATGAAGATGAAAAATCGATGAATAAATATGAAAAAGATTTGCTGAATCTTCAATTAGAGAGAAAAAAGATAAAATTGAGGAATGAACTCAAGTATGTTAAGATAATTGACCCTGAATACGGAAGGAATTTCGAACAAAATTTACATTCATTAAAAAATAATCACTTCAGCGCAATAGTAGTTAACTTTTTAGATATGATTGCTCACGGAAGAAGTGATTCAGAAATATTAAAAGAAATTGCTCCTGACGAATCAGCCTACAGATCCTTGACTAATAGTTGGTTTTCGCACTCATATCTTCTGAATGTCTTTAAAACTCTCTCAAAAATGAAAAATATAAAAGTAGTTGTAACCACAGATCACGGTAGTATCCGTTCGTTAAGAGGTGCAAAAGTACTTGGTGATAAAGAGACTTCAACAAATCTTAGATTCAAATACGGTAGAAACTTGAAATCGGACGAGAAAAATGCTATCTTTATCAAAGATCCTTTAGAATATAAATTACCCAGAAGAGGGGTAACGGTAAATTATATTATAGCAAAAGAAGACTACTATTTTGTTTATCCGACTGAATATCATAAATATTTAAGTCATTACAAAGATACCTTTCAACATGGTGGAGTATCAATGGAAGAATTAATTATTCCGGTAGTAACTTTAGAACCTAAATGACAAAAACTCTTTTCACCTCAAATTCTTCATCGTTATCTGATACCAAAAAGATTGCTTCTGAGGTAGTTAAATATATTTCACCGGGTAGTTTTGTAGCTTTAAAGGGTAATCTGGGAGCGGGTAAGACACAATTAGTTAAATATATTTCTGAGCAATATGGGGTTTATTCTGTTTCAAGTCCCACATTTGCAATTGTTAACGAGTATAACGGAACATTTAAAATTTATCATTTTGATTTTTATAGAATTAAAAATGAAAATGAATTGATAGATTTGGGATGGTTTGACTATATTAATGATGAGAATGCCATAATCTTTACGGAATGGGCTGACCTTTTTCCGGCATTGATTCCTGCTTCCTGTTATAATATCAACATAATAAATGATAATCCGGAAAATAGAATAATTACATTGGAAAAAATAGAATGACTCCAGTATTAGCTATTGATACTTCTGCCGGTAAATGTGGTATAGCTGTTTTTATTTCGGAAAAATTAAATTCTTACTCCATTTTAGATAAAGAGAGGGGGCAAGCAAAACAAATTCATTCAATGATTGATTCGGTTTGTAGCTCTCTTGATATTTCTCTGAAAGAAATTAAATCTGTTGTAGTAACTGAAGGTCCCGGTTCATTTACAGGGTTGAGACTTGGATTTTCCTTAGCAAAATCAATTAGCTTCGCATTAAATATTCCGGTTATTACAGTTCCTGTATTTGAGGCACTCTTTGCTGAGCAAGATAATTTAAAGGATGTATTTAATATTGCCTCAGCCATTAAAGCAAGCTCAACGGAAATGTATTTTGCGGTTGAAAAAGACTTCAGAGAGTGTAACTCAAACAAAATAGAAGTAATTTCTATTTCTGATTTAGATAAAAAATTAGTAGATTTTAGTATAAACTTTTTAATTTCTGATATTAACACCACTCTGCCCGGAATTGTAATAAAAAACAGTGTCAGTCCGCATCCGCTTCAAGTCGTAAAATGTGGATTAAAGTCAGGTAAGGTGTTTACAGGTGAGGAAATAGATTTACTCTCACCTAATTATATTAAACCTTTTTTGATAAAGGAGAGAAAAAATGTTAAATAAATTATTGATACTTGCAGTATTTTTGGTTACACTTTCATACGCTCAGGTAATTGGTCCAAAAATGTTTACACCTGCGGATACTTATGATTACGGTACAATTTCGGAAGGTGAAACAGTAAAACACAAATTTATCATTGTAAATAATGGCGGTTCGCTCTTAAAAATTGATAATGTTGTTAGTTCTTGCGGTTGTACGGTTGCAGACCCTGAAGTTAAAGAATTAAAACCCGGAGAATCAACCCATATTTCAGTTGAATTTAATACAACCGGCAGATTTGGTGAACAGGTCAAAACAATTGCCGTAATGTCTAATGATGAATCTAATCCCGTTCAAAGATTTACAATCAAAGGTAAGGTATTAGAACAAAAAACTGAAGTAACCGGTCCGGTAATAAAATTTGACCGTGCCCAATACGATTTCGGAGTTGTTGAAGAAGGAGGAGTGTTAACTCATTCATTCGTATTTACCAACACAGGTACTGAACCGCTTGAAATAGTTGATATTCGTACATCGTGCGGCTGTACGGCAGCTCACCCTGACAAAAAAATCTATCAACCGGGTGAAAGGGGAGTTATAAAAGCTGAGTTTGATACCAAAGGTAGAGTAGGTAGAAATTCGAGAACTATAACCGTTATCAACAATGATGTAAATAATGCTTATTTTATTCTTTCTATATATGCAGAAGTAAAAGGTAAAGAGAGTTAAGTATGTCTTGGTTTAAAAGAAAAAAGGAGAATATTGTAACAGAAGATTCTGACAGATCGCATGACTTACCTGACGGTCTGTGGGAAAAATGTCCCTCTTGTGATGAAATTATGCACAAGAAACAGCTTGAAACAAATTTATGGACTTGTGTAAAGTGCTCGTTTCATTTTAGAATCGGAAGCGAACAATATATCAAAATTCTTTTGGACGAAGATTCATTTAAAGAAATTGATAAGAAGATGAGATCTGCAGACCCGTTAAAGTTTGAGGATACCAAAAAGTATTCAGATAGAATTAATGCTACTATCAAAAAAACCGGTTTATATGACGCAATTAAAACTGGCACAGGTAAATTAAACAGCAAACCTGTTGCATTTGGTTGTATGGACTTTGGATTTATTGGCGGTTCTATGGGTTCGGTTGTCGGTGAAAAAATTTCGCGACTAATAGATAAAGCATGCAAGAATAACCTCCCTTTAATTCTTATTTCACAGAGTGGGGGAGCCAGAATGATGGAAGGTGCACTTTCGTTAATGCAGATGGCTAAAACATCAGCAAAACTTACAAATCTAGCTGCTAAGTCTCTTCCTTATATTTCTATTGTAACAGACCCTACAACCGGCGGTACAACGGCAAGCTATGCTATGTTAGGTGATTTAATAATTGCCGAGCCAAAAGCACTTATCGGTTTTGCAGGACCAAGAGTTATTAAACAAACTATTGGAAGAGATTTACCTGAAGGCTTCCAAAAATCAGAGTTCTTAGTTGAGAAAGGATTTGTTGATTTTATCAGTCATAGAAAAGAACTTAAGAATAATATTAACAATGTTTTATCTATCTTGACTTGAGGATTTTATTAAGGTAATATCATCCTCAAATGAGACCCAATTATTTTGTTTAAACCTCAGAGCAGAGGGTAAAACAATCGGGTTTGTTCCCACTATGGGCTATTTACATAACGGGCATCTGAGCCTAATCGAATACTCAAAAAAAGAAAATGATCTAACTGTGGTTTCAATATTTGTAAACCCGACCCAATTTTCACCCACCGAAGATTTATCAAAATATCCACGCGATATAATAAGAGATAGCGAGTTATTGGAGAATGCCGGAGTTGATTTGCTCTTTTTGCCCTCAAATGAAGAAATCTACGGTAGCAATTTTCAAACTTATGTTAATGTTGAAAAAGTTACAAAAATTTTAGAAGGGGAGTCAAGACCTCATCATTTCAGAGGAGTTTCAACTGTTGTAAATATTTTGTTTAATATTGTGCAACCACAAAGTGCATACTTTGGTCAAAAAGATGCTCAACAACTTGCAGTAATTAAAAGAATGGTAAGTGATTTACTCCTACCGGTAAAAATAATAGGTTGTCCTATTATAAGAGAGCAAGACGGCTTAGCAATGAGCTCAAGAAATGTTTATCTATCCAAAGATGAGAGAATTGACGCTTTAGCATTAAGCAGAAGTATTTTCAAAGCAAAAACTATGATAGAATCGGGAGAAACCAAAGTCGAAAAAATAATTTCAGAATCTGTTCTAGAAATTACCTCGTTAGCTTCAGCTAATCTTGACTACTTTAGAATTGTAGAAGCAACTACTTTTGAAGAAGTTTTTGAAATTAAAAAAGGCAACCAATATATTGTATTAGTTGCCTGTAAAATTGGAAGAACAAGGTTAATTGATAATTGTGAAATTAAGATCTAAAGTAAAATCAAATTAATTGAGTTTTAGGATCTAAATTGTGGGCTTCAATATCTTTAAAATAATTTACGGTACCAACCTTTAGTTCAACCGTGGATGCATCGTCGCAAACAATAATACTTTTCGGGTGTAATTGTAACGCACTAACAGTCCACATGTGATTAACACCCTCTTCAACAACTTTAGCTAATGCTCTTGCTTTTGCATGCCCGCTAATAATAACTAAAATTTCATCTGAATCAAGTACTGTTTTAACTCCAACAGTTAATGCAAGTCTGGGTACTTTATTAATATCATTATCAAAAAATCTCGAATTAGCAATAATTGTATCCATTGTTAGTGTTTTAACCCTTGTTAGAGAGCCTAACGAAGAACCCGGCTCATTAAAAGCAATGTGACCGTCAGGACCTATACCCCCTATAAAGAGGTTTATTCCGCCCGCAGCTTTTATCTTTGATTCATAGGCATTACACTCTTCTTCTAAATCTAATGCATTACCGTTTAAAATGTTTATATGATTTTTATCTATGTCGATATGATTAAAAAAATTGTCGTACATAAAATAATGATAACTCTGGGGATGTTCTTCTGATAAACCGACATACTCATCCATATTAAATGTGGTTATATTTTTGAAGGAGACATAAGAATTACGATTGAGTTCGATAAGTTTTTTATACATTCCTAATGGAGATGAACCGGTGGGAAGACCAAGCACAAATCTTCTTTTAGGAGTAGGATTAAATTCTTTTATTTTAGTGCCCACATAATTTGCAACCCACTCAGACACTTTTTCGAAGTTTGGTTGAATAATTAATCGCATTTTAGACCTCTAATTTTGTAGTAATATTTTGGCATCATCCGGAATCCCGGGCTCTACTATAATAACTTCTTCTTTCAGAACAGAAACTCTTCCGGGCGGAAAACCTTTTCTTTTAACTATATATTTTTTTAAAGTGTATGTAACCGGACATAATGAAAAGGATTTTGATTTACTATGAAACGCAGCAATACAGGCTGCTTTCTCTAAAATATCTTTGGGAGGTGAATCTAGTTTATTTTTTACTTTTAATACTGTGTGTGACCCTGCCGTATCTTTAGCATGAAGCCAAATATCGTGGTTAGATGCAATTTTTAGGGTAAGATAGTCATTGCTTTTATTGTCTTTACCAACTATAACTGTATAACCTTGACCTATATCATACTTTCTGAGTCTGATCCCTTCTTCCGGTTCCTTTTTGGAGATTGTTTTATCAATTCTAAGTCTGTTTGATTTGGCAAAATTAATCAGGTCATTTAAATCTTGTAACAGATCGAACTCTTCATTTAGCTTTAGGTTTTTTTGCAGTTCTTTTTTTGTAGAATCAATGATTTCGGGGAGTTTACTAAATTCTGATTCATCACTCTTAGACTTTTTGAAATAATAAGCTGCGTTTTCTGCAACGGTTAATTTTTTATTAAGAGGGATAGTAATTTCTGAATCCGTTTCGTAATCAATTAAAGTTGCTGTATCCTCATGATTTTTTAGCATATATTTAAAGGAGAGGAGTAGATTCCCAAATTTTTTAAACTTTTCAGAATTTGAACCTTTGATCAATCTTTCAGAAAGATTTTTGACTTTACCCTCAAGAAATCCTGTTTTTGAATCAATTTGCTTCTTTAAATCTCTTTTTTGTTTTTCAAAAATTAATTCAGAATGAGAGAGAGTAACAAAATAATCAATTAATTTTAACCTGTCA
>JACSRR010000319.1 GCA_014879635.1 Ignavibacteriaceae bacterium
AATCAAACAAATATTATTTTTTCCGTCTATTCATCATCTTCAGGATCATCCTCTACTATTTTCTGAGTTCTCATTGCTTTAACAATAAAGTAAATAGTAAATGAACCGATGAGAGACCAGGCAATCGAAATTGTTATAAGAGCTCCAACAGACATTATTTTGCCTCCTTGAATTTAATTTTCCAAGCCAGATATACCAATGTACCAATAACCGCATAAACTATAACTAACAAAATTCTAACTAAGTTGGTAATAAATATTTTATCCGGGTCTTCTACGCCAATATGTAGCACATTTCCGATTACACTACCGGGGTCCAAGGGCCAACCGTTCCCCGAAAAAAGTGAAGTAAATGCTTGACTCCACTCACCGCCGGCAGGCTGTATTAATGATGCAACAAAGACAATTATAATAAATGTTGGGGTAACATATTTAAGTACATACTTGAAGAAAATGGGTATCTTAATATCTGCTCCTTTGTTTATTTCCGCCCAAGCTTTGTCTATACCGAAAATCCAGAGAAAAATTACAGACTCTCCGAGAGCAAAGACAACCAATGAGAATGTACCTGCCCAAAAATCATATTCTCCGAATGCACCTGCATCATAAAGAATAATTGTGGGAACTGCAAGTATAAAAATTGTAATACCAAAAGCTATTGTAGCTTTGTTTCGTGTAAATTTGAACGAATCTTGCAAAAATGCCAGTACCGGCTGTCCCATTGCGAGGGAGCTTGTTATACCTGCAAAAAATAAGAGTGAAAACCAGATAAAGCCGCCCAATGCTGCAAAAATTGGACCCCAATTTTGGAACAATGTAGGCAATGTTTTAAAAGACATTCCGAATCCTGAATATGAAGCGAGTGATTCAAGACCCATATAAGCAACTGCAATCGGGATAACTATTGAACCACCCAAAATTACTTCGACTGATTCATTCATAAAACCTGCTGAAACCGCATTCAATGCAACATCATCCTTCTTTCTGAGGTAAGCAGCGTAACATAATATTGAACCCATACCTACAGAGAGTGTGAAAAACACCTGCCCCGCTGCTGCTAACCAAACTTTTGGGTTTGTCAATGCGTTCATATCGGGAGTCCACAAAAAATTTAAGCCGTCTATTGCATCGTGTTTAGCACCGAGTTCACCCGCAGTTAATGTTAAAGCTCTAATAGCTAGAAAAATACCAAATACAAATAATATTGGCATAAGTATTTTGCTCGCTTTCTCAATTCCTCGGCTAATTCCTTTTGAAAGAATCCAAAGATTTAACAAAATAGTTATCAAAAAGAAAATAATTGCCGTTACAGGGAAATTAAAAGTACCTCCGGAATTACTACCGAGATAATTATCAAAGTAGGTTGCAATTTCATCGGGTTGCATACCGTTAAAAGCACCGGTTATAGAATAAAAAGAGTAAGCTAAAGTCCAAGATTCAATGTAACAATAATATGCCGCAACCACCAAATTTGTGAATATTCCAAAAACACCAAAATATTTAAGTATAGGAGACCTTCCTAACACATCAAGCATACCGGGAGTAGAATGATGACCGTGCTGACCACCGTGCCTGCCTATTGCCCATTCAACCCACAACAAGGGTATTCCCATCAATAAAAAAGAAACCAGATACGGTATAATAAATGCACCACCACCGTTATCTACGGCTTGTGCAGGGAAACGCAAAAAATTACCTAAACCAACTGCATTTCCGGCAACCGCAAGAATCAATCCAATTCTTGAAGCCCATCTCTCTTTTTTTTGAGCTGCCATTAATTCTCCTTATTTAGAATTTACTGTTTCAATATTTTCTTCGTGAATTTCATTTTCTGTGGTAGCTATAAAGGCTGCTGCAACTGCATCACCGGTTATATTGCTCACTGTTCTGCACATATCAATTATTCTATCTACTCCAAGAATAAGTGCTATTCCCGTTTCCGGGATGCCTACAGATTTTAGTATTATGATCAACATAATGATACCTACCCCGGGAACCGGAGCAGTACCTATAGAAGCAACAGTAGCCATAAAAATAACTGTTAACTGTTGCCCCATGTTTAAATCTAATCCGAATACTTGAGCTATAAAAAGCGTTGCTACCCCCTGATACAGTGCCGTACCGTCCATATTTATGGTTGCACCTAACGGAAGAACAAAACTTGTAATTGATTTTGAAATGCCTAAATTTTTCTGGCAACATTCCATTGTTACGGGTAGTGTAGCAGCAGAAGAACTTGTACTAAAACTTATTGTGTGGGCTTCCCGGATAGCTCTAAAAAATTGGATAACTTTTATCTTAGTTAAAAACCGTATAACTAACGCATAAGTACCAAATACTTGAATAGATAACCCTAACAAAACCGTAATTATGTACCAAATGAGAGTTTGAAGTATGCTGAATCCAAAATCTGATACTGTTGATGCAATTAAAGCAAAAACCCCTAAGGGCGCTATAATCATAATAACTTCAACCATTTTTATCATAATATCGGATAAACCGTCAAAGAATGCAAGTACGGGGGCAGATTTCTCCTTAGGAACAAGTGTGATAATCATCCCCAGGAAAACGGCAAAGAAAACAATTTGAAGCATTTCACTTCCGCTTAACGCAGCAAACGGATTCTTAGGAACCATTTCAACAATTACATTTATTATGTCAAATTCTACATTTGAACTAAATCTTGATTGAATATCTTCAGAGTAAGAGGAAAGAAGTTTTTCTTTAGTTTCCGGGTCAATTCTATGTCCGGGTTGAATAATATCGGCTAAAAGAATGCCAATTGTAACGGCAACAGCAGTTGTTAGAACATAATAAACTATAGTTTTAGAACCTATCCTGGCAAATTTCCTAATATCTCCTAAACTTGCCGCACCAACTACTAATGAGGAAAGCACTAAAGGAATAGCTACTAAATTTAGAAGCCTTATAAATATATCCCCTATCCATTTTATTGATGAAATAACAGTTTTTTCTTTTTTAACCACTGTTACACTTTTAAAAACAGCGTCTTTAACAGCTGTTTGATTATCATCAAAATATTCTGATATCTTTATTTCAAAACTGGTTTTTGATTTTAGAAGTTTGTTTGTTACGGCAATAATCTTTTGTTGTTCATTCGACTGAAAAACTTCAACTTTTTCGGGTTCTGAAATAACTGAAAAATTTTTCCAATCCGAAATAACAGCCGTATTTGATTTACCCTCTTTCTCAAAAATAATTTCAAGGGTGTTTTCTTTGACGGCAAAAATTGAGCCTGCTATCGCTCCTAATACTAGCCCGATTAAAATCTGGTGGTGTAAAGCCGGTAATTTAAATTTCATCTATTATTTAAAATTATGAGTATTAATAAATTTAAAATCAGATTTGAGTTACTTATGCAAAATAAGAAAAGTTTACTACTTATTTTATATTCATTTTTAATAACCGCATATTATTTTTAATATTACGGTTTCTTTTCGAATAAATTTTCAAATTTAGTTATCAAAATCGATCATTTAAAGGAATTGAATGCAAACACCTAAAACTTCTTTGGTTCGAAGTCTAACTTTGACGGCTGCAATTATGATTGTGGCAGGCTCTATGATAGGTTCCGGTATTTTCCGAAAACCTTCCACAATGGCTGACCAATTAATGTCGCCTGAACTTCTAATTATAGTGTGGATTGTAGCAGGGTTAATAACACTTATCGGTGCTTTAGTAAACGCTGAAATTGCCGGCTTTATTGACGATACCGGTGGGCAGTATGTTTATTTTCAAAAAATGTATGGCAATTTTACTGCGTACATATACGGTTGGTCTATTCTTGCGGTAATTCAAACAGGAAGCCAAGCAGCTATTGCTTATGTGTTTGCCGAATATCTTTCTGCTTATCTCTCACTTCCTAACGCTCCTGATTCTTGGGCTCAATTTACTGTTTACATGCCTTTAGTAGGCGATATTAAGCCTTTTATGGATTTTGGTGTGAAACAAATTGCAATTATCTGTATTCTTTTTCTGACCGGAGTAAATTATATAGGCGTTTTCTTTGGTGGTGCAGTTCAATCTTTTGTAACATTTGTAAAAATTGGCTCAATTTTACTTTTAACTATCTTGATTTTTATCTTTGCCGATGGTAGTATGTCCAATTTCTCAGATGGTTTTCAACTTGCTCCCGAGGTTTCTAAAAATTTTATTAGTGTAATCGGTTTAGCGTTAGCGGGAGCATTCTGGGCTTATGACGGCTGGAACAATGTAACATTTGTATCGGGCGAAATTAAAAACCCTCAGCGTAATGTTCCTCTCGGATTGGCTATAGGTACTCTTATTGTAATCGGTGTTTATGTCGCAATTAATTTAGCTTATCTATATGTATTACCGGTTGAAGAAATGAGAAATTCTCCACTTGTTGCAAAATCAGCCGTCGAAAAGATTTTCGGAAATACCGGAGGTACAATTATTTCAATTGCTGTTATAATTTCTACTTTTGGAGCTTTAAACGGTAGTATTCTTGCAACTGCAAGGGTTCAGTTTGCAATGGCAAGAAATAAAATGTTTTTTGAAAGTTTGGGAAAAGTACATCCTAAATATGCCACTCCTCATGTTTCATTATTGGTTCAAGGCTTATGGTCGGCAGCTTTAGTTCTAACGGGATCATTTGATATAATTAGCGATTATGTAATTTTTGCTGCATGGTTATTTTACATGCTTGGGGCCGCTGGCGTATTCGTACTTCGTAAAAAAATGCCGGATGCTCATAGACCTTACAAGGTTTGGGGTTACCCATATACTCCCGCAATTTTTGTAATCTTTTCATTTTTATTCTTACTAAATACTGTTATCAGCGATTCAAGCAACGCTGCAATGGGTACAATACTCATAGTTATAGGCTTACCTGTTTACTTTTACAAAAAACATTTTCATGATTCCGTAAAAAATATTTGGAAGAAAAAATAGATGTCTGATAAAAAATTAGTTCTTATTGATGCTTTCGCATTGGCATATAAAGGTTATTTTGCTTTTATCACAAGGCCGTTAAAAACAAAATCAGGTGAGCCAACATCGGCAGTTTTCGGATTTATGAACCAACTTCTTAAGGTTCTCGAAGATATTAAACCTGATTATATTGCCGTTGCCTTTGATGGCAAAGAAAAAACTTTCAGACATGAAATGTACGACCAATACAAAGCTCAAAGAGCTGAAATGCCTGAGGATATGCCTCAACAAATTGATAGAATTAGAGAAGTATTGAATGCTCTAAATATCCCTGTTTATCTTACGGAAGGCTTTGAGGCAGATGACCTAATTGGCACAATTTCAAATCGTGCCGGTAAATTGGGTTATAAAGTTTTTATGGTTTCTCCCGATAAAGATTATGTGCAATTAATAAACGAAAATGTTTATTTATTAAGACCCGGTTACAAAGGTGAAGATTTTGATATTTTAGATATAGAAGCTGCTGAAAAAAAATATGGTTTCCCCCCAAGATTTATGCAAGATTACTTAGCTTTGATTGGAGATACATCAGACAATGTTCCGGGAGTTCAAGGTATTGGAGAAAAAACAGCAGCTCCTCTGATTAAAGATTATCAAACAATTGAGAATTTATACGAGAATATCGAAAATCTTACTTCTAACTCTGTTAAAAATAAATTACTTAACGGAAAAGATAGCGCTTTCCTCTCAAAAGAGTTGGTTACAATTAATGTTGATGTTACTGTTGATTTTGATTATGAAAGAGCAAAAATTGGAAATGTTGATTTTGAGAGCTTAAAAAAAGTATTTTTTGAGTTAGAATTTCGTTCTTTGTATTCAAGAATACTAAAATATTTGGGGGTAAGTGAGGAATCTGAAACACTTTCTCAGCCCGAAAGAACTGAGGATGACCTAAAGAAGTTTGACCCAGAAAAAGTAAAGTATCACCTTGTAACTTCAAAAGAAGATTCCATAAAGTTAGCCGGAATTTTAAGTAACTCGAAACTTTTTGTGTTTGATACAGAAACAGATTCTTTAGATACGCTCACTGCTAATATTGTTGGTGCTTCTTTTTCTATGAAGCCCGGCGAAGCATATTTTGTAGCAATTAACCGGGAAACAAGCGGATCTGATTTATTTTCTACAGTTATTGACGATAGACTACCGCTAAAAGATTTTATTGAAATATTTAAACCGGTTTTTGAGAATGAAACGGTAAAAAAAGTTTGTCAAAACGGGAAATTTGATGTTTCTATTCTCAGATCTCTCGGAATAAATGTTAGGAATTTCTTTTTTGACACTATGATAGCTTCCTATGTTTTAGATCCTGACCAAAAACACGGTATGGATAGCCTTTCAGAGATGTATCTAAACTACACACCAATTTCCATTAAGGAAATTATTGGAGCTAAAAAAGATTCTTCTAAAATGTTTGAAGTACCACTAACCAATCTTTCAAATTACGCATGTGAAGACGCAGATATTACTTTTCGACTATATGAAATATTAATTGAACAAATTAAATCGGAAAAATTAGAGAACCTCTGTTTTAACATTGAGGTTCCTTTAGTTGAAGTTTTGGAGGATATGGAAAGAACCGGTATAAAGGTTGATACTAAACTTTTAGCATCGGTTAGCCGTGATTTGGATATTTTGATGGTTGAATTTTCGCGTAACATCTTTAATCTTGCAGGTGAAGAGTTTAATATTAGCTCTCCCCTTCAAATGCAAAAGATATTGTTCGATAAACTGGGGTTAACTTCGGGCAAAAAAACTAAAACAGGGTTTTCAACAGATGCTCAAACTTTAGAATCACTTAGGGGTTCACACGAAATTATTGATTATATCCTCAACTTCAGACAAGCTTCAAAGTTAAAATCAACTTATGCCGATTCTTTACCCGGTATGATTAATCCTAAAACCGGCAGAATCCATACTTCTTACAATCAAACGGTTGCCTCTACCGGCAGATTATCAAGCAACGACCCTAATCTGCAAAATATCCCTATAAGAACCGAAATCGGAAAAGAAATTAGAAAAGCTTTTATCCCGACAGATTTAAATCATGTTTTGCTTAGTGCCGATTATAGCCAAATAGAATTGAGGATAATGGCAAGTATTTGTGAAGACCCTTATTTAGCCGAGGCGTTTAGAAAGGGAGAAGATATTCATAGAAGTACTGCAGCACTCGTTTTTATGGTTGATCCTTCTGAAGTTACTCCGGATATGAGAAGAAAGGCAAAAGAAGTTAATTTCGGAATTTTGTACGGAATTGGTCCTTTCGGATTAAAAACAAGGTTGGGTATTACTCAACAACACGCAAAAGAAATTATTGAAACATATTTTAACACTTTTACAAAAGTTAAAGAATATATGGATAAATCGATAGAAATTGCAAAAAGTAAGGGGTTTGCCGAAACTTTAACCGGTAGAAGAAGATTTCTAAGAAACATAAACAATAAGAATTTTGCTGTTAGACAATTTGAAGAAAGAGCTGCAATTAATATGCCGATTCAAGGTACTGCTGCAGATATGATTAAAATTGCAATGATAAATATTTACAAAGAATTAAATAAACGGAAATTAAAATCTAAAATGCTATTGCAGGTTCATGATGAGCTTCTTTTTGATGTTCCAAAAGAAGAAATAGAGGAAGTTCGCGGTTTAGTTAAAGAGTTAATGATTAGTGCCTTACCGTTGAATGTACCGGTTGCTGTTGACTCCGGTATTGGGGAGAATTGGTTAGACGCTCACTAAAGTTACCGCTTTAGCAGCTTGTTCACCACTCAGTATTGCGCCCTCAATTGTGGCGGGTAATCCGGTATTTGTCCAATCGCCGCACATAAATGAATTTTGGTTAAATTTTATGTCGAATTTGAGTCTTTTAGACAAGTTTGCATTTGTTGATTCAAAAGTAGCCCGTTTTTCTTTTATAATTTTAATGAATTTTAT
>JACSRR010000052.1 GCA_014879635.1 Ignavibacteriaceae bacterium
ACCTTTGTGGCAAATTACCTTAAATTTAAGCCACCGGTGTTTTTTGCAAAAGAATTTTTGCTGTCAGCGAAGCGAACTGTCAGTGATCCCGACAATCCCGACGGGGTCGGGACTCGGGAGATCTGTCAACTATTTTCTTTTACCCTTCACTCTTTACTCTTTACTCTTTACCCTTTACTTCTTTTTTCAACCCACTATCAACTATCCACAACCCACTAATTCTACCCACTACCCACTGCAAGCGTAGCGAACTATCCACTAAATTTGTCAACTACTTTTTTTTGTGACACCTCCGGCGTCAAAAATTGAAACGCGATTTTCACATTTCCCCTCTGTGTTCTCTGTGAGCTCAGTGGTTAATTATTTTTTGTCACCTAAAAATCCAATAAGCCTTGATCACTATTAAAAACAAGTAAATATGGTTTATTTTTTGTGTTGTTTGTAAAGTGATTGATAGGTAACTTTAGTGTTTGATTAAAATAAATTATTGATGAAAGCAGCAGTCTGTCAAATAAACTCTATCATAGGTGATATAGAAGGAAATAAAAAGAAAATACTGGAGTATTATCTCAAAGGTGTATCAGACGGAGTAGATATTGTTGTAACTCCCGAGCTATCTTTAACCGGTTATACCCCGCTCGATCTTGTTGAAAAAGAAGAGTTTAGGCAAGCTGTTTATTCTGCAGCAAGCGATTTAGCATCTTCAACAAATTCAACCACGGCACTCCTGTTCGGCTCTATTTCCGAATTCCAGGATAATATCGGAACTAACCTATTTAACTCAGCCCTATTCTGTATAAACGGGAAAATTGATAAAGTAATACACAAAACATTAATCCCCAACTATGATGTATTTGATGAAGTTAGATATTTTGAATCTGCGAAAGAGACATTTTTAGTTGACTTTAAGGGTGAAAAGTTAGGTATATCTATATGTGAAGATATTTGGAACGATGAAGATTATTGGAAAAAAAGACTCTATCCCAATGACCCGGTTAAACAACAAATTGACATGGGTGCAACTTTTTTAATCAATATTTCGGCAAGCCCATATTCTTACGGAAAGAGAAAAAATAGATTCAAAATGTTAACGGCACTCACCAAAGAAGACGGGATCCCTCTTATTTACACCTGCTGTGTTGGAGCCCAAACTGAATTAATTTTTGACGGAGTAAGTTTCTGTTTTAATGCGGATAGTTCACTCGCTAAAAAGGGTGCAGCTTTCAAAGAAGATTATTTTGTTTTTGATTCCGGAATAGGTATAAAAGAGAACGGTTCAATTGAGCTCTCTTTTCCGGAAGAAATTCATGATGCTTTGATTCTCGGTATTTCTGATTATACTAAAAAAACAGGGTTCAAAAAAGCCTTAATTGGTCTAAGCGGAGGAGTTGATTCTGCGTTAATAACTTATTTGGCTGTTAAAGCTCTCGGAAACGAAAATGTTCACACAGTACTAATGCCCTCTGAATTTTCCTCCGAAGGAAGTATTGTTGATTCTATAAAATTAGCGAAAAACCTTGGAGTCTCTTATGAAACTGTCCCGATAACTCCCGTGTTTAACACTATAAAAGAGAGTCTGTCAAATTCTTTTGGTGATGAAGATCCCGGTTTAGCAGAAGAGAATATTCAATCAAGAATAAGAGGTTTGTTTTTAATGGCACTTAGTAACAAATTTGGTTACCTCTTATTAACCACCGGAAATAAATCAGAACTTGCAACCGGTTATGCTACATTGTACGGTGACATGGCAGGGGCTCTTGCTCCAATTGGCGATGTTTACAAAACAGGCGTTTATCAAATATGTGAATATATAAACCGTAACGGAGAAATTATTCCCGAAGAAATTCTTACGAAAGCACCTTCTGCCGAGTTAAGACCTAATCAAACCGACCAGGATTCTCTCCCTCCTTATAATTTTTTGGATGAGGTTCTTAAATTATACCTCGAAGAGAACAAAGAGTTAAAAGAGATAGCGTTACTTTTAGGAAATTTTAACACTGTTAAAGAAATTTTAAATCTTGTTGATAAAAATGAATTTAAACGAAGACAAGCAGCACCCGTTTTGAGAATTTCAAACAAAGCATTCGGGTATGGCAGGCGTTTTCCCGTTGTACAAAAATGGAGACGAAAATGACAAAATTTTTGAAATTATACTTAATTTCACTTTTTCTTCAAAACATTCTCTGGGCTCAGTTTGGTCCTGACAATATTGTTTCGGTAAAACCATATCTTTCAAAGGATAAGGTAGAAGCCGGATCGGAAGTAAAATTAGGTTTAGAGATAAGTGTTGACCCCCCTTATCATATTAATTCAAATAGACCCAAAGACGAATTTCTAATCCCAACCTCATTTGTCGTAAAATCGAACGAAAAAATTTCAATCACAAAAAGATTTTTCCCCCCTTCAAAAGACTACAATTTTGATTTTTCCGAATCTCCTGTAGCAGTTTTTGAAGGCACTTTTTATGCGGGCGGTATGTTAAAAGTCCCTGAAAATTTAGCGTCCGGAACTTACAATCTTTTAATTGAACTTGAATATCAGGCATGTGACGACCAATCTTGTTTGCCTCCAAAAACTATTTCAACAAATATTAATGTTAATGTAGTTGCCAAAGGATCAGTGGTTAATGAAATAAATCCCGCAGTGTTTTCAAAAATAGCTCTTCAATATGCTCCCAAAGAAGAAGAGAAGAAAACTGAAGAAGATACATCAGCTGCAGAATCAAAAATTGATAAAAATGAAATTGTTAAAATTGACTTATTATTCAACACCGAAAAACTTATTGCCGGTGAACAAAATAAAATTGCCTTAAAATTCGATATAGCAGAAAAATGGCATATCAACTCAAATAAACCAAAAGATGAATTTTTAATACCTACAGAGTTATCGGTATCTTCGCAAGAAGGTTTAATTCTCTCATCTATTTATTACCCAAAAGACAAAGAATACAAATTTGAATTCTCTGAAGAAATGGTTAATGTTTATGAAGGTACAGGTTGCATTTCAGCTTACCTTTATATACCCACCGAACTTTTACCCGGTAAATACAGCATGGAAGTTGTTTTAGACTATCAAGCCTGCAATGAAAAAAGCTGTTTGGCTCCCACAACAGTAATTAAAGTTATCGAATTTGAAATTACTTCAGAAAAAAATCCAAAGATTATTAATCAACAGGTATTCGCTAATTTAAAATTTGACCAAATAGCTGACGATGAAGAAGAATTATCAAATCTTTTAGAAAGTAGCGGACTTCTCCTAAGCCTTTTGTTAGTTTTTATAGGCGGATTGGCACTAAACCTCACCCCTTGTGTTTATCCTTTAATACCTATAACAATCGGATATTTTGGCGGTCAAAGTGAAGGTAGTACAGGCAGATTAGCTTTAATGGGCTTCTTCTATGTAATAGGCATTGCAATTACTTATTCGATTATAGGCGTGGTTACGGCGCTTAGCGGGGGTATTCTGGGTGCTTTGCTACAAGAGTGGTATGTATTAGTTTTTATTGCTCTCATATTTATTGTGCTATCTTTAAGTATGTTCGGTGTTTATGAATTTAAAGTACCGGATTCTTGGATGATGGCTGCCGGAGGTTCTAAATCCGGTTTATTCGGAGCATTTTTTATGGGTTTAACAATGGGAATTGTTGCTGCACCATGTATTGGTCCTTTTGTTATAGGATTGGTTACTTTTGTAGCTGCAAAAGGGGATGTTTTTACAGGATTTATGCTTTTCTTCTTCCTTGCTCTCGGATTAGGATTGCCCTATTTCTTATTGGCAATTTTCTCAGGAAAAATAAAATCGCTTCCGAGATCAGGTATGTGGATGGAAGCTGTTAAACACATTTTCGGATTTGTATTGCTCGGAATGGCAGTTTATTTTGTAAGTCCCTTGCTTCCTAAACCGGTTTCAACTTATATATTACCCGTATTTATTATCATTACGGGAATAATACTTCTCTTTTTTGATAAAACTGCAAATGAAAATAAGGGATTTAGGTACTTTAAATCTATATTTGCTGTTGTATTATTAATCATAGGAGGCTATTTTGCAATAACCTCTTTAATTGATGAGTCTCAAGGAAAAATCGGCATAGAATTTGCTATGTATTCAGATGAAGTATATACCGGTGCATTAGAAAAGAATCAAAAAGTGATAATTGACTTCTATGCAGATTGGTGTATTCCGTGTAAAGAGTTAGATGCTATCACATTTGTTGATAAAGATGTGATTGCAGAATCAGAAAATTTTGTAAACCTAAAAGCAGATTTGACTAAACCCGGTTCTGACGCGGTTAAAAAATTGACAAAAGATTTTAATATTAAAGGAGTGCCAACCGTTATTTTTATTGACTCAAACGGAAATGAGGTTAAAAGAATAACAGGATTTGTTCCGGCAAAAGAATTTCTCGAAATAATGAAAAGTGTTAAATAATAACAAAAGCTTAATATTAAGTGAGTATAAAAAATGATAGAAAAAATCGAAAAAAAAGTTCAAAAATTAGATGATGTGACCGTCAGATTTGCCGGAGATTCCGGTGACGGTATGCAGCTAACAGGAACTCAGTTCTCAACTTCAACAGCCTTATTTGGGAATGATTTAAGTACTCTTCCTGATTACCCTGCTGAAATCCGCGCCCCTGCCGGTTCATTGCACGGTGTATCGGGTTTCCAACTTCATTTCAGCAGTAATGATATCGATACTCCCGGTGATAGTCCTGATGTATTAGTTGCTATGAACCCCGCTGCCTTAAAAGTTAATTTGAAAGATTTGAAGAAAGGCGGTACCATTATTGTTAATGTGAGCTCTTTTGACGCAAAAAACCTTCAATTAGCAAAATATGAATCTAATCCTTTAGAAGACGAAACTTTAAAAGGTTACAATGTAGTTCAGGTTCCTATGACTAAAGCTACATTTCACGCATTAGACGAAGTTGCCGTTTCAATGAAGGAAAAAGACAGATGTAAAAATTTCTTTGCATTAGGATTGATGTTCTGGCTTTTCAGCCGCCCGATTGACGGCACAGTCAAATGGATTGAAGATAAATTTAAAAGTAAACCATTAATATTAGAGGCAAATAAAAAATCATTGCTTGCAGGTTACCACTACGGTGAAATGACCGAAGTATTCACAACAAGATTTTTTATCGAACCTGCAAAACTTCCTCCCGGCAAATACAAAAATATATCCGGAAATGAAGCAGTTGCACTCGGATTTATTGCTGCATCATATAAAAGCGAATTGCCCTTGTTTTTAGGCTCATATCCAATTACACCGGCTTCTGAAATTCTTCACGAATTGAGCCATTACAAATATCTTGGTGTAAAAACTTTTCAAGCTGAAGACGAAATTGCGGCAATGTGTTCGTGTATTGGCGCAGCTTTTACAGGCTCTGTTTCTGTTACAACTACAAGCGGACCCGGTCTTGCACTAAAAATGGAAGCTATAGGACTCGGAGTTATGACAGAACTTCCGATTGTTATTGTAGATGTTCAAAGAGGCGGCCCAAGTACCGGTTTACCAACAAAAACAGAACAATCTGATTTATTTCAAGCTGTTTACGGTAGAAACGGAGAATGCCCTGTTTGTGTTCTTGCGGCAGCTACACCTACAGATTGCTTTACTTTAGCTTACGAAGCTGTTAGAATAGCAATTAAATATATGACTCCCGTAATTCTTTTAACAGATGGATATCTTGCACAAGGTTCTGAGCCTTTCAGAATCCCTGAAGAGAGTGAAATGCCCGAAATTATCAATAATATTGTTAAACCGGGCGATGAATATTATCCTTATTCAAGAAACGAAAACCTGTCAAGACCTTGGGCTCTTCCCGGAACCCCCGGATTTGAACATAGAATTGGTGGTCTTGAAAAATCCCATATTTACGGTCATGTTTCTTATGTACCTGAAAATCACGAATTTATGGTTAATCTTAGACAGGAAAAAGTTGATAAGATTCAACAAGAAATCCCCGATATAGCTGTTAGAGGTGAACAAGAGGGCGACCTTTTAGTTCTCGGTTGGGGAAGCACTTACGGAGCAATTAATGAGGCAGTTACTAGAGTTAGAGAACAGGGCTACAAAGTCTCTCAAGCACACATGAGATACATTTATCCCGTTGCTCCAAATCTTGGAAATGTAATTAAAAACTTCAAAAGAGTTTTGATTCCCGAGTTAAATCTCGGTCAAATGGCTACAATTATTAGAAGTAAATTCTTGATTGAAGTACTTCAGTTAAATAAGGTTCAGGGTTTACCTTTCAAGGCTTCTGAAATTGAAAATCATATTATTAATCTCCTCGGAGGAAAACAATGATAACACAAAATTTTGGTAATGCAATAAAAGAAGTTCAACTTACTGCAAAAGACTTTCAATCTTCGCAAGAAGTTAAATGGTGTCCGGGTTGCGGTGATTATTCAATTTTAGCACAAATGCAAAGAGTTGCCCCCACCTTCGAAGTTTCCAAAGAGAATTTTGTTTGGGTTTCGGGTATCGGTTGTTCAAGCAGATTCCCATACTATATGGATACTTATGGAATTCACGGAATTCATGGCAGGGCTACAGCAATTGCAACCGGTGTTAAATTATCTAATCCTAATTTATCTGTTTGGGTGGCTACCGGTGACGGTGATGCTCTTTCAATAGGTGGTAACCATTTTATTCACACCGTTAGAAGAAATGTAGGAATAAAAATTATTTTATTTAACAACAAAATCTACGGTTTAACAAAAGGGCAATACTCCCCTACTTCAGAACAAGGCAAGAAAACTAAAAGTACTCCGTTTGGTAGCGTTGATTATCCTTTTAATCCATTGCGCGTAGCTCTTGGAGTTGGTGCAACTTTTGTTGCTAGATCTATTGACCGTGAACCTAAACACATGCAAGATATGATGAAAAAAGCTGCCGAACACAACGGTACGGCATTCCTTGAAATTTATCAGAATTGCAATATTTTTAACGACGGTGCGTATGCTAATCTAACCGAAAAAGAAACTAAAGCAGAACATGTTATTATTCTTGAAGACAAACAACCTTTAGTTTTCGGTAATAACAAAGATAAAGGTATAGTACTTGACGGTTTCACTCCAAAAGTTGTAAGCTTAGCTGATGGTAAATACTCAATTAACGACCTTTGGGTTCACGACGAAAACGACCTTTCGCCGGTCAGAGCATTTATCTTAACTCAATTTACAGAATTAGATGACTTCCCTACCCCGTTAGGTTTGTTCCGTAAAGAAGTTAAACCAACTTTCGAAGATTTAGTGGATGAACAAATCAATGAATTAAAGGCATTGAAGAAAACTTCTACTTTTGACGAGATAATTGGCGGCGGAAATACTTGGACAATTAGCGGTAACGGTAAATAATTTGTTTTTTTAGGGCTGTTAGAATTAACAGCCCTTTTTTTCCCCTCTTTAATCACTCATTTCTTATAGTACATTTCGTAAATTGCATATTGATATTTTATTAAAATAATTTGCAACATGACCGCTAAGTTTAACAAAAATTATGAACCGGATAAAGAAAAAAAGTTTTGTCTTGAGTGTGAGACTGAACTAGCCGGATTTGACTTTAAAAGTACTCGTTACACAAAAGAATCAATTCTCAAGAGATTTAACGGGTGTCTCAATAAAGGGAAAATAAACGGTGAACTCTGTTCAAGACTTTTTATTTTCAATGATGATTTTGAATTAGAAAAAGATGAGAACGAAGAAGATTAATTGAATTTAATAGAATTAAATATCGGGGGCGAGCCGGGGAAACTGCCCCCCAAATAAAATTTATCCCGCTTTAACCATCCTTCAAGCTATATAGCAAAAATCTTGCCAACTATTTTTAAGCTGAATCAGAT
>JACSRR010000125.1 GCA_014879635.1 Ignavibacteriaceae bacterium
GAATATTTTATTTGCAGGTTTAAATTTGCGGGATTTTGTAAATAGTTTAGTTTAAGTTGGTTATCCTTAGAGTGGTAAAATTGATTTATGGGTTTATCGGTAATTTTTCCTTCACCTATGTAACCGGTTAAACTAATTCCAAAATTCAGAGAAGAGAAGCCATATTCAAAGGAAACATTTCTTCTATAAAAACTACTTTCCATTTGAGCATAGGTAGCACTTACCCCAAAATTTTTAATCTTGTCAAAATTGCGTGTTACAATGTTTATTACGGCTAAAGAAGCATAACCACCGTGAACAACAGAACCGGGACCTCTAATTACTTCAATCCTGTCTATATTATCAGTTAAAAAGTGGTTTCCGAAAATTATACCCGAATAACCTTCTTCGTTCATTACTAAACCATCAACCAAAAGCAAGATTTTACCTTCAAATCCCCAAATTCCTCTGAATCCGGCGCCAATTGGTCCATACTCTGATTGCAAAAAGCTAAAGCCCGGAACAAACATATTAAGCGTTTCCATCAAGTCTTTAGCTCCCGCATTCAAAATATCCTCACGGTTTATCACAGTAACTACACCCGGAGCTTCTCTGGTAGAAAGGGGAGTTTGAGAAGTTACAGAAACATCTACATTTACAATATCTTCTAAATTAAGCTCACGAAGTTTTTTAATTAGGTCGTCATCTGTTTGAGAATATCCTTCAAAACCTATTAATAAAAACAAGGATGCGTAAAAAAATATTTTGTACAATTTATTCATAAACTATTCATTAAAATTTAAAAGAAATTCAAAAGGAGTGGTAAAAATTAATTTGTAAATTCCGTTGTTTTCTATTTGTGTAACCTTTGCATACACCTCATTTTTATCTCCCGCTTGAGATATATTTTCTAATTTCAAATTATCGTGCAGAGATATTAACATTGAGGTTTTAAGCAAACATGAGTTACCATCTATAGAAATTATTGATCCCTCACTTGAGTTGCTACGCAGAATTTTACCATCAAGAATTCGAATTGAAACAGTTGCGTTCAATACTTTTTTAACCGGGTTAGATACTTCTCTAACAACTTTAAGATTAAATAAACCTGAGATTGAATCTATATCGTAAATTTCAGTATCACCCGAAACTCCCTTTAATGAAACATTAAGAGAACTTCTAATACCAGCCTTACTTTTTAAATCTTTAAGTGTTGAAGAAGAAATATAGATTTGATTACCGGTTGTAAATGATTCTATTCTTGAAGCAATTACAATATTTTTACCGACCGCACCAAACTTACTTCTTTTTTCGGAACCAATATTTCCGATGATAACTTCGCCGGAATTTATACCAACACCGAGAGAAATTTCGGGCAAGTTTTGTTCAATTAATATCCGGTTAATTTCGGGTACCTTATTAATCATTTCGATAGCGGATGCAACAGCGTAATCAGCTTGAGAACCCTCGTTATTTAGCGCACCAAAAAATACTAAGAGAGAATCTCCCATAAGTTCGTCAATTATTCCGCCATATTTAACAACCAAATCAATCATTGACGAGAAAAAAGTATTAACAATTGTGAGAGTTGAGCGAGCGTCAAGCTTTTCGGTGATTGATGAAAAGCCTCTAATATCAGCAATCAAAATCGAAATGTTTTTAGCAACACCTTTAAAATCTATATTTTCCGGGTCTTCAAGAATATTTTTTACGATATCATCTGATAAATATCTTCCGAAAATTCTTTGAATTAGCTCATTTTTAATTTTTAATTCACTAATATTTTTATTTAATTGTTTTTGCAGGCTTGTTATTTTAATTTGAGTTCTAACTCTTAATAAAACTTCTTGGGGTTCATAAGGTTTTGTGATATAATCAACTGCACCGGCATCAAACGCAGTAACTTTATTTTCCATTTCGTGAAGTGCGGTCATAAAAATTACGGGTATAGAAGAGGTTTCCGGGTCTGATTTGAGGATTTTACAAGTTTCAAAACCGTCAATACCGGGCATCATAACATCAAGAAGAATAAGATCAAGGTCTGATTGTTTAGAAATTTTAAGGGCATCATAACCGTTTGAAGCAAAACTAATATTATAGCCCTCTTTCATCAGGATACTACCAAGTATCTGAATATTTTTTGGAACATCATCAACAATTAGAACTTTGTACTCTGAATTATTCATATTTGCTAAATTTAAATTAAATTCTATAAAACAAACTTAAGTTTTTTATTTCTTATATTAAACATCTTAATAAATACCGGATATATGAAAAAAAGTGCAATAATATTACTTAGTGGCGGATTAGATTCTACAACTTGTGCGGCAATAGCAAAAAATGAGGGATATGACATTTATTGTTTAAGTTTTAATTACGGGCAGAGACATATTACCGAACTTGAAGCTTGCAAAAGAGTTGCAAATTATTTTAGTGCTAAAGAACATTTGATAATTAATATCGATTTAAGAGTTTTAGGGGGTTCGGCTCTTACTTCGGGTATAGAAGTGCCTAAACACCGGGATTCTGAAACTATGAATAAAGAAATTCCCGTTACTTATGTACCCGCAAGAAATACGATTTTTTTATCGTATGCACTCGCTTTTGCCGAAGTAAGGGAAGTTGATCACATTTTTATTGGAGTAAACGCTATTGATTATAGCGGTTATCCCGATTGCCGACCCGAATTTATCAGAGCCTTTGAGCACACAGCTCACTTGGGAACTAAAGCAGGCGTTGAAGGGAAAAGTAATCTCAAAATTCACACACCGCTTATTAATTTATCAAAAGCCGAAATTATTAAATTGGGAGTTAAATTAGGTGTTGACTATTCAATAACTCATTCTTGTTATGACCCAAAAGAGGATGGTAATTCATGCGGTGAGTGTGATTCATGTTTATTAAGAATAAGAGGATTTCAAGAGGCAGGGTTAACTGACCCGCTCAATTATTGATAGAATTTTAACTTAGACATTTTAAAATCAGAGAGAAAATGAAATGCAAAAACTAATTATTTTTTTAATTCTTTTAGTTTCACAGTTGAGTGCGCAGGTCAAATTTGATGAGCACTTTCTTCCTAAAACTTTGAGAGTTGATTACGCTCATTCCGGAAATAAATCAGAAGACTTTTATTTTTTCAAAGCACTTAAAGAAGAACCATATTGGGGTGGTTCAAAAGTTAATTTGATTGATAAATTTGAATATGGTAAATATTTGCTCGAGGTGTTTGAGTCGGCTTCTCAAAAGCTAATCTATTCACGAACTTTTTCGACTCTTTTTAGTGAATGGCAAACTACTAAAGAAGCCGAAAAAATTAACAAATCGTTTGACGAATCTGTTGTTATGCCTTTTCCGAAAAATAAAGTGCAAATAGTTATTTCTTCGAGAAACAGGGATCATTCTCTCACACCAAAATTCAGATTAGACATTGACCCCAAAAATTATTTTATAGATAGAGGGTTAAAAACTATCTATGATACAATTGTGATTCTAAATTCAGGTGATTATTCAAAAAAAGTTGATATTGTGATTATACCCGACGGTTATACATCAGGACAAATGATCAAATTTGAGAAAGATGCCCGAAGATTTGCTGATTACATTTTTAATTCATCGCCATACAAAGAGAACAAAAATAATTTCAATGTTAGAGCGGTAAAAGCTCCTTCATTAGAGAGGGGAACAGACATACCCGCTGAAGGGCAATACCCTAATACTCTTTTAAATACGACTTTTTATACATTTGACGAAGAAAGGTATTTAATGACGGAAGATTTTAATAAAGTCAGAGATATTGCCGCAAATGTACCTTATGACCAAATTTATATCCTTGTAAATAGTAACAAATACGGAGGCGGTGCAATCTATAACCATTATTCAGTATGTACCAGCGATGATAGATACGGTGAGTATGTTTTTGTTCATGAGCTTGGTCACGGATTTGCATTTCTTGCCGATGAATATTTCACGAGTTCAACCGCGTATATTGATTTTTATCCCCTTAATATTGAGCCCCTTGAACCAAATATTACAACCTTAGTTGATTTTGAATCTAAGTGGAAACATTTGGTTACAGAAGGCACACCTATTCCAACTCCTACAGAATCCAAATATAAAAATGTTACAGGAGCATTTGAAGGAGGAGGTTATGTAGCTAAGGGTGTTTACAGACCCAAAATGGATTGCTCTATGAATTCAATCTCGGTTGATAATTACTGTCCTGTCTGTTCGGAAGCAATTGTTAAAATGATCCAATTTTATAGCGAGTAATTGATGTATTACAAAAACATTAACCGGATGCTTGAAAACTTCACTTCAAAAGAATTCAAAGATGAAGTGGGGATGCTCTCATCTGTGCTTAAAGATTTAATTAAAGATAAAGAGACAACCATTATTGGTGCCAGAATCTGGAAATTGATTCCCGATAACAATGCCTACAAGTTAATTTATCAAACCGGCAAAATCGAGAAAATTGAAAAGAATTTTATTTTATTTTTTCAGGATTACCCCACTTTTGATAAAATTACCGAAGAAAGGGTGATCCTTGGAAAAGAAACTCATCCAAAATTGAGAGAGAAAGGCATTTTTAAGTATGCTGCTGCAGGCTTGGGTAAAAAAATATCGAAAGACGAACACTCCTATTATGAATATATTGTTGCATGCAACTCTCATGTTTTAGACGAAGAATTTAGATATTCTCTGAGTATTATTGCAACTTTTTTGACAGCTAAATTGAATGCGATGCGTTCAAATTTGCGTGATTCAACGCTAAAAGCAGATTTAGACAAAGCCCGTGATATCCAAAGGAGTATTCTCCCAAAACACGAACTTCAGTTCCACTCTTATGAGATTTACGGTGCTACAATTCCTGCCGAAATATTAGGGGGAGATTTTTTCGATTATTTAGATATTGGTGATGAGGGTACAAAGCTCGGAATTGCTTTGGGAGATGCCGCAAGTAAAGGAGTTTCTGCAGCAGCCGAAGCTATGTATATTTCGGGAGCTCTCAGAATGGCTATGACATTTGAGATTAAGATTTCTTCGCTGATGAAAAAACTTAATTTACTCATCAATAAAATATTTGGTGATGATAAGTTTACCTCTCTTTTTTATGGTGAACTTTCTTCAGAAAAAAGTGGCTTATTTTTATATTCAAATGCGGGTCATAATCCTCCGGTTTTTATAAAATCCGGCACAGGTGATATTTCATTTCTCAACCCTACAGGTCCGGTTTTAGGTCCCGCACCTAAACAAAACTACAGTGTTGAAGCTGTAAATTTTGAACTAAATGATGTATTGATAATATATTCAGATGGTTTGGTGGAGTCAGCTAACAAAGATTTCGAATTTTTTGGAGAAGAGAGATTAATTGAAGAGTTAAAAGAAAATTCGTCAGAAACTCCAAAAATCATAGCATTAAAAATACTTGAAAGTGTTATTAAATTTACTAATGAAGGTTTATATAACGACGACAAATCAATTGTGGTAATAAAGAAAATAAAATGACAAAAGAATTTTTTTCCGTTAATCCTCATAACGAACAGATTATTAACTCGTTTCCTTTAATGAATTTAGAGGAAGTTGAAAAAATAACCGGTTTAGTACACAATGCTTATCTTGCAAATCTGAGTTTGTCATTAAATAACAGGTCGTTATTGGTTAAGAGAGTGGGTGAAATATTACGGGAAAGAAAAAAAATGCTCTCTGAATTGATGACTTTAGAAATGGGAAAACCAATTAACCAATCCTATACAGAAGTAGAAAAATGTGCGTGGTTATGTGATTATTATGCTGACACTGCCGAAGAACTATTATCAAATAAAATGATTACAACCGACGCAACAAAAAGCTATGTTAAATATCTGCCTCAGGGAATTGTATTTGGCATAATGCCTTGGAATTTTCCGCTTTGGCAGGTGTTCAGGTATGTATTACCGGCTCTATTATTAGGAAACGGAGCATTATTAAAGCATGCTCCCAATGTTTTCGGATGCTCCCTTGAAATTGAAAAGATTATTTGTGACTCAGGTTTTATAGAAAATACTTTTAGGTCATTAATTATTGATACAGACCCGGTTGCAGGAATAATAGCCGATAACCGGATTTGCGGTGTAACATTTACAGGCTCAACAAAAGCAGGGAGAATTGTTGCAGGGCTTGCAGGTCAAAATGCAAAAAAATCTGTACTTGAGTTAGGAGGGAGTGACCCATACATTATATTAAGTGATGCAGATTTAGATTTTGCAGCTACAGAGTGTTTAAAATCTAAGTTGATTAATAACGGACAAAGTTGTATTGCGGCTAAAAGATTGATTATTACTAAAAAGAACGAAAAAGAGTTTACCGGTTTATTAGTAGATAAATTAAAGAATTTGAACGCCGGTAACCCGTTAAATCCCGAAGTTGAATTAGGTCCACTTGCCCGGTTAGATTTAAGAGATAATTTGCATAGACAATATACAGGTAGCGTTAACTTAGGAGCCCGGACTCTCACAGGCGGAAAAATTCCGTTTGAAAAAGGTTACTATTTTGATATGACAATTCTCACTGATATAACTCCCGAAATGCCTGTTTACCGGGAAGAAGTATTTGGTCCGCTTGCTCCTGTAATTGTTGCCGAAGATGATAAAGATGCAGTAAGAATTGCAAACGATACAGAATACGGTCTCGGAGCAGCAATTTTTACCACTGATGTAGAAAAAGGTGAGAAGATTGCAGCTGAAAACCTAAACGCCGGCAGTTGTTTTGTAAATGCTTATGTAAAATCTGACCCCAGGCTTCCATTTGGCGGGATAAAAAATTCAGGTTACGGAAGAGAATTGGGTGAACCGGGATTAACCGAGTTTGCTAATATTAAAACTGTATATGTGAAATAAAGAAATTTTGTTTAAAAATAAAAAGCCCACGATTGGGTGGGCTTTAATACAATTTAAGAACAACTATTTAACAGCTTTTAAAGCTGCATCATAATTTGGTTCTTGAGCAATTTCAGGGACTTGTTCTGTATATGTTACAGTACCGTTTTCATCGATAACCACAACGGCTCTTGAAAGCACTCCGTGGAAGCCGCTATCAATAATTAACACACCATAATCAACTCCAAAAGTATTATAACGGAAATCTGAAGCGGTAATTAAATTTGAGATACCTTCGGCATCGCAATATCTTTTTTGAGCAAAAGGAAGGTCTTTTGAAACACAAACAATAGCCACATTAGATAGTGTAGATGCTTCTTGATTAAATTTTTTCATTGATAAAGAACAAATTCCGGTATCTAAACTCGGGAATATATTCAAAATAACTTTTTTACCTTTAAATTCAGAAAGAGTTACTTCTGATAAGTCGGTTTTAACTAATTTAAAGTCAGGTGCTGCTGTTCCAACTTTTGGAAGGTTTCCGATTGTGTTAATGGTTGCACCTTTTAGAGTAATTTGTGCCATAATTTTCCTTTTAATTTTAATTGATCAAGAATAACGATAATTTATTAACGCGAAATTGTGTCAGTTAGTTTCCAACTTCTAATTCTATTTCCCAATTCATCCTGCGGGAATCCCATAATTCTACCCACAATTGCCGTATCGGGAAAGTTTTCAAGAACAATTTTACAGATTACTAAGAGGGGAATTCCGAGAAAAAGCCCGGCTGAATCCCAGAGATAGCCCCAGAAAAGCAAACCAAAAATTGCGGTAATTGTATTTAATCTCAAACTGTTACCCATTAAAACAGGCTCAACAATATTGCCTAATAATTGTTGAATACCCATACCAACACCTAAAAAGAAAAGTGGTGTAACAATTGTTTCAAACTGAATAAATGCCATCAAAAAAGGTAGAATAACTGTCTCTTATACACATCTGACGCTGCC
>JACSRR010000290.1 GCA_014879635.1 Ignavibacteriaceae bacterium
ATTAGCACCAATATATATAATAAAAAGTGAAGTTGAGATAAAGGGAGAATACCCTGATTTAATGTATTTGTTCAGAAAGCCAAATAAAGTTAAATATCAATTTTTAATAGAACTAAAGTACCTAAAGAAAAGTGAATCAAAGAAGCTTACTAAAACAATGGAGATAGCTAAAGCTCAAGTTAACCGGTATCTTCAAAAACCTGAAATCAGTGAATTAGAAAACCTCAAGGCTTATGTTGTAGTATTTGTTGGAAAAAAAGGACATTTTGAGCTGGTTGAAAGTTCGTTTCACTAACAGATCTCCCGAGTTTTGTCGGGAACGCTGACAGTGAACAAGAAACTTCGACGGAGTCAGGAGTGTAAAAATTAAACCACACAGAACACAGAGTAAATAAGTACTCAATTCAGTTCACAATAAACTCAATGCAGACTGCAACTTATATAGTGTACAATGAGGAAAGAGTGAGGGGAAAAGCGAAATAATGTTGATAAAAATAGGGTGTACATGTTTCAAGTAATAATGACCATCAAAAATAGACTAATGAAAAACTTTTACAGTTTTTTAACTATTAACAGAGTTAGGTCATCTCTGGCAGGAGTGGAACCGGTGAAACCTTCAATACTTTTAAGAATTTTAGAGAGTATTTCTTTTGCGGGTAGATCGGCGTTAGATTGAACAATTTTTTTAAGTCTTTCTGTACCATATTCTTCTTTTAAATAATTGATGGATTCATTCACACCGTCTGTAAAAAATATGAGAATATCCCCCGGTTTTAGATGTATTGACTCCGTTTTGAGAGTCCTGTCAAAAACTTTGCTATTTCTTAGACCCAATCCGATTCCACCGGGGACAAGAAATTCTGCCTGCTTATTGTGTTGAGTATATATAATGAGAGGAGAATGTCCTGCTCTAAAAATTTCAACTGTTCCCGGGTCTTTATCCAAATCAATTTTCAAACCTGTTGCAGTGAAAAAATACTTAGCCTGGAAAATACGGTTTAGCATTTGGTCAAGATTTTTGACGATACTTTTAACATCATCATACGCAGTGGAAAGATAGCTCATAAGAGCGTGAACCTGCACCATATATAGAGCGGCAGCTAAACCCTTACCGGAAACATCGCCCATCAAAAATATTGTAGAAAGTTTATTCCCTTTTAATTTGTAACAATTAAGAAAATCACCCCCAACTACGCGAGCAGGTTTTGAATATGGAGCAATTTCGTAACCTTCTATAACGGGGTCAATACATATTGTGGTATCAATTTGAATTTTTGCTGCCATATCAAGTTCGCTTGTAGCACTTAATTTGCCTGCAAGTTCAAAAGCTAAAAGCAAGACCATGGTTAAAAAACTTCCTGAAGCATAAAACCACGATTCAATCAAATATGAATAAAAAAAGATTATAAAAGCACCCGAAAAAATTATTCTTCTTATTGGACTTAGCTTTCTTAGAAATACTACAACTAAATCTCTTGTAAAAAGAAAAACCCGTTTAAAACGGTTCTTACTCTGATAATCCTTAGTTTTTACACTCTCTAAATAAAATGAATAAACTTCAGGGGCTTCATTTTTAATAAGCCTTTCAAGGTCGTCCTTACCAAGGTCTTCGGTATATAACTTGTAAAGATTGCCAAAAATGGAGTCTTTCTTCATTTTTTACTTAACACTTCCAATTTTGAGTTAACGCTATAAAAAGATAAGATTATCAGAATTTACTCCGGATTTATTTAAATATTTTAATTTGAAACATGAACAAATACCGAAAAATAATCGAGAAATCGGCAAATAAACTGATAAGCGGTAGAATAAATCATTCTACCCTTAAAATTAGCCCCCATTTAGCGGGAACCTCAATTATGCCGTTAAATAGTATTTTATTACCGGTAATTAGTTCAGTGTAACCTCCAACCGTAATTTTTTCGGGAGTAATGATTTTTGCAGTACCAGAATTGTTTAAAACAACATAGATTTTTTGATTTTCTAACTCCCGTTTAAATCCGAATATTTCATTTTCATCGTTTACCAAAATTGTTTCATAACTTCCCGTTTGAAGTGCGGGATTTTCGTTTCTAATCTGTATCATTTTTTTATAATGATTGAGTAAATCATAGTTAACCGCCACTTCATCGCCTAAAGATTTTAATATTCCTGTGTTGGTATGTTCTTCATTGCTGTATTCGATATCATCCCAAACCATCGGTTTTCTGCAATCGGGGTCGTTAGCTCCCCACATACCAACTTCGTCTCCGTAATAAATCATCGGAGCGCCCGGGTAAGTAAATTGAAAAATGACAAAGTACTTTTGAATCATATAATCTTGCTTAGAAGGCTTCCGGGTATTGTAATCAGGGTTTGTTCCTTTTGATAAACCAAAATATTCGCCCCATTTGCCGTAAACTCCTAAATCTTTATTGACGATGTGTGAGGCTATACGGTTTGCGTCGTGGCTGCCGAACAAATTCTGCTGAACTTCTGCTACTCCCTTAGGGAAGGCGTTCCGGAGCTCTTCAAGTGTTTTCTCAAATTCGGTAGTTTTAATCCGTTTTATATCGGCAATCAGATATTGAGCCGATGTAAAAGCAAAATTGTAATTCATAACAGCATCAAACTCGTCACCTTGTAAATAAGGGAGCAATTCAGAAATTGGTTCAATAACTTCTGCGGTTAAATAGGCTTCGGGATTAATAGATTTAACCAAAACCCTCCAATCTTTCCAGAATTGATGTTTTACGCAAAAGGCAACATCAAGTCGCCAGCCGTCTATACCGTCTGAAGGGTCGCCGTCGCCATTTGGATCCATCCATTTTCTTGTGGCGTTAAAAATATACTCTTTGGGCATTGCAACAATACCGTTTTCATCTTCTTTAATTTCGGGTAATTCACGCACACCAAACCAACCGTTATATTCGAATTTTGTGCCTTTTTCAGGGTCATCCCACGATGTAACTTCAAACCAGTCTTTATATATAGAGTTTTTTCCGTTTTTAAGAATGTCTTGAAAGGGGATTGAATTCATGCCCATGTGGTTAAAAACACCGTCAAAAATAATTTTGATTCCGAGTGAGTGCGCCTTTTCAATCAATTTGAAAGCAAGTTGATCTGCCGAAGTTATGACCCAAGTTGAAGGGTCGTGAAAAGTTTCGGAAGCAATCAGTTTGCGGTCGCCCTCAGGGTCGGGTCCAAAATTAGGGTCAACATGGTGAAAAGAGATTCCGTCATACTTGTGATGAGAAGGGGATTCGAAAACAGGGTTTAAATATATTGCATTAATTCCGAGATCTTTGAGGTAGCCAAGTTTATCGATAATACCTTGTAAATCGCCGCCGTATCTTCTTCTAAGTAAATTGAACCAAATATCTTTTCCGTTTAAGTGTTCATACTCTTGAAGGGCATACCAATCAGAGCCCCATGGATGAATTTGCCAGGGTGAGGAGTAGTCGTGAGGGTAGGCACCTTTTATATCTTTAACTTCCGGGTCATTAGAGGGGTCGCCATTTCTAAATCTTTCGGGGAAAATTTGATACCAAACAGCAGTTTTAGCCCACTGAGGAACAAATTCATCAGAATTTTGTGCATTCAAAGTGAAAAAGTCTCCTGAAACTAAAATTGTTAATAAGAACAGGCCAAAAAAATTTTTATATTGCATAATCATTACCCGGTTATTTTCCGGATTCTAAAAATTATTAGTTCCGGCTCATATTTCTACGATAAATTTAAAACTCGCTTTATGAAAAATACATTATTTTCTTTAATTACATTAATAGTTTTCCTGATTTCAGCTCCTTTTTCTAATGCACAAAAGGGGACAGCCTCGCTTGAAGAGATGATAAAATTAACCCAACCCGGAGCAGAGCACGAGCTTCTTGCAATCTTTGAAGGTGTTTGGGAACAAGAAATTCACATCTTTTTCCGTTCTGATACCGTAAGCGTAACAAAAGGAACGGGCAAAATTACTAACCAATTTGTTTTAGGCAGCAGATATATTCAAAGTATCGGTTCTTCAATTGCTTTCGGGATGCATATTTCAAGCATTACATACATCGGATTTGACAAGAGATTCGGTAAATATTCAATGTTTACAATGGATGAACTCGGCACTTATGCGGTAAACTCGCTCGGTGAATATGTTGATGAAGAAGCGTCTTTCATTTTCGAAGGGAACGCACTTGATCCGGTAACTTCCGAATATTTGAACTTTAAAATGATTTACAGAATTGAATCCGAAGATAGAATTATCTACAATCTTTTTTTTATTATGCCCGATAATACACAGTTTAAGTATATCGAAGCTATTTATAAAAGAATTGAGTAAAACTATGAATTATTGGTTATTTAAATCAGAACCTTTGGCTTTTTCTATTGACGATTTAGAGAAATCAGAAAATCAAACGACTTATTGGGACGGGATAAGAAACTATCAGGCAAGAAATTTTCTGAGAGACACTGCAAAACCGGGTGATTTGGGCATTTATTACCATAGTAATTCGGAGCCCCCGGCTGCGGTTGGAACTGTTACAGTTGTTTCGGAAGGTTACCCCGATTTTACCGCTCTTGACCCAAATTCTGATTATTATGACCCGGCTTGTACTGAAGAAAAGCCCGTTTGGTACATGGTAGATATTAAACTACTGAAGAAGTTTAAAAAGCCCGTTACTCTTCCCGAAATAAAGAGTAAGGATATTTTAGCTAATTGTAGATTAGTTGCAAAGGGAAACAGGCTCTCGGTCTTTCCCGTAACGGAAGAAGAATTTAACGAAATCGTGAGATTAGGGGAGTAATTCTCCCTCAACTCCGGTTCTAATCATTATTACCCAATTTAGGAGAACAGATGCGTCAATTATTGACACTAATACTCCTTTTTACTTCGCTCACTTTTTCGCAAGAGAAACTGACGGTAATTAAAGGAGCGCGGGTTATCCCAATAGACAAGCCGGAAATTGAGAACGGCGTTGTCGCATTTCAGAACGGTATTATTGTTTATGCCGGTAAAGCTGATGGTTTTAGCATACCTTCAGATGCAGAAGTTATTGAAGGAAACGGAAAAGTTGTTATGCCCGGTTTAATTGATACGCATTCTCATATCGGAGGCGGTGATGGCGGAGACGCTTCTTCGGCTCTTCACCCTGATGTCAGAATTTTAGATGCAATTGACCCGCTTTCGCCCTCTTTTATGCGTGCCCGTTCCGGAGGAATTACCTCCGTTAATATTATGCCCGGTTCGGGACATTTAATGAGCGGTCAAACTGTTTATGTAAAAACCCGCAAGACAAATAAAATTGAAGAAATGCTTTTTTGCGATGACCCTGTTAATGATGTTTGTGGCGGCTTAAAAATGGCTAACGGCACAAATTCTAAAAGACCTGCACCTTTCCCCGAAACACGGGGCAAATCTGCGGCTATGGTAAGGCAACTTTTTATTGATGCAATTGATTATAAGAGTAAGATGGAAAAATCGCCTGCCACAACAAAGCGTGATTTGGGTAAAGAAACATTAGTTCAGGTGCTCGAGAAAAAGAGAATAGTTCAACATCATACTCATAGAAGTGACGATATCTTAACAGTTATCAGACTTGCAAAAGAGTTTAATCTTGATGTTGTTTTGCACCATGTTTCGGAAGGCTACTTAGTTGCCGATAGAATTGCCGAAGCTAAAATTCCTTGTTCGGCTATTATGATTGACGCTCCGGGAGGAAAATTGGAGACGGTAAAACTTTCTTTAGAAATAGGAGCAATTTTAGAAAAAGCAGGAGTTGATGTAGCATTTCACACTGATGATTATATCACAGATTCAAGACTTTTTTTAAGGTCTGCCGCATTAGCAGTTAGAGGCGGAATGTCTGTTCCTAAAGCTCTTGAAGCTCTAACTCTTGCGGGTGCAAGAATGATGGGCGTAGAAGGTAGAACAGGCTCTCTTACAAAAGGGAAAGACGCAGATATTATTATACTTTCGGGAGATCCGTTATCCGTTTACACCAAGGTTGAAAAAACTTTTGTTGACGGTTCTGTTGTTTATGATTATTCAAACCCCGAAGACAGGAAATTTGTGAACGGCGGTTATCGTGTTTACAGAGACAATACTATTCACAGTTGTCATGAGGATCATTTATGGGACTAAAAGTATTTTTATTTATGTTTCTTACCACTTTTCTGTTTAATTCCGCTTATGCTCAAATTGCAGTTAAAGGCGAAATTGTTTACACAATGGAAGGTGCACCGGTCAAAAACGGTTTAGTCTTAATAAATAACGGTTTAATTGAGTGGGTAGGAAGTGCCTCAGATAGAACTATTCCTTCAAATTACACTATTTACGAAGGAAAGATTGTTACACCCGGATTGTTTGACGGAAGAACAACAGCAGGGCTTACGGGGCTTTATAATTACAATCATGACCAAGAACAGCTTGAAAAATCTGATCCTTTTCAACCTGAATTAAGGGCAGTAGATGCGTTTAACTATTCTGACGAACTTTTGAAATATTTGTCATCTTTCGGAATCACTACACTTCATACGGGGCACGCTCCGGGAGCACTTGCTTCAGGGCAGAGTATGATAGTAAAAACTCTCGGAGAATACGAACCCGGTCAAATTGTTGATTCGGTTACCGCAGTTTTGTTTAGTTACGGAAGCGGCGTTACAGCAAACTATAAGAAACCCGGAAGCCGTTCCAAAGCTGCCTCTATGCTTAGAGAGGAATTCCTAAAAGCAACCACTAATGCGGCAAAAAGCGATACTTCAAAAAAGGATGCCCGTAATTTGAGAGCGGAAATTATGGAGAAAGTTGTAAAAGGTGAAGTTAAAGCTATTTTTACCGTGCATCGTGCTAACGACATACTTACAGTTCTTAGAATTTGTGATGAATTTGGGATTAAACCAATTTTAGACGGCGCCTCTGAAGCTTATTTGGTTATTGAACAACTAAAAAGCAGGAATATTCCGGTAATACTACATCCTACTATGCAAAGAGCTTACGGAGAGACTCAAAATTTGTCGTTTGAAACTGCTGCAATTTTAGATTCGGCGGGGATACTTTTTGCTATTCAAAGCGGATATGAGGGTTATGTGCCTAAAGTAAGAGTTGTACTTTTTGAAGCGGGAGTAGCTGCAGGGTATGGATTAAACTTTGAGTCGGCGTTAGCATCTATTACTATTAATCCGGCAAAAATACTCGGTGTTGAAAATAGTATAGGTTCACTTAAAGCAGGCAAACATGGGGATATAGTGATATTTAACGGTGACCCTTTTGAATATACAACTAAAGTTTGTTTAGTAATTCAGATGGGGAAAGTTGTAAGTGAAGAGTGCCGGTAATTTAGTAAAAATCCCACTTTTAAAATTCTTAATTTAAAGCTCTAATTGTTGATTCAGGTAGAATTTACCCCGTTTATTCTTAGAGCTTTGTAATTATGAGTCACTTAAATTAGATTCTTGAAAATTTATATCAAAAACTGTAAATTTTATGGAACTTTTAAAAATTGTTGAGGTAGAACCTAACAAGAAGCAAAAATGTTAGAATTTCGCAAATTGAAATACAAATATAGTACTGCTTTAATTCGAAAGAAGTGGATTTTAACCCGGAAATTTGAAAAAACGGAATATTTTTTTGTTTGTAAAAATATCTTTAGCAAATCAAGATAATTGTAAATAAACGAAATAAAAAATCAATTAAATTTTTTTTTAC
>JACSRR010000055.1 GCA_014879635.1 Ignavibacteriaceae bacterium
TTGATCACTCTTCTTCTTGTTCAGATTATTCAAACTTTTTGCTTAAAATTATTGCCACCAAAAAATTAGGTGAACCTTAATATTTCCTAAATCCATTGATGGAAAAATTTTATGGCGTTGAGAAATGATATGAATAATAAAAAAAAAGAGCAAGTTAAAAACTTGCCCTTTAATTTGACTTCCGTAAAAACAGATACTCTAACGAATTATTCTTTTTTAGCCGGATGTTTTACTTTTTCAGGAAGCGGATGAACGGGGTTTTCAGCTTCGTGGCAGCCAACGCAATTCATTTCTTTAGGATCAAAAGTAGCTTCTAAAGCTTCAAATTTGTTGGTGTGGCAAGTTAAACAGTTTTCGGCTTCAGAAGGATTTTCAATACCGGCAGCGGTAGCAATTTCAATAGCGGCTTCGGTTGTTAGCACTTTTGAAGCGCCTGCGTGAGTAGTCATCAAGAAAGCGTTGTAAGCTTCCGGATTATTTTTTCCGTCTTTATGGCAAGTGTTACACATTTTCACTTTTGCATCTGCAGGAACTTTCTGTGCAACAATTTGAGCAGGCATTAAAAACGCTATAGCGAAAATGCCGAGTATGAGTGTTCTCATTGATTTTTTCATATTAACCTCATATTAATATATTATAGTTGTTTAGTAAAAATTTTATTCGTCTTCAGGTTTTGCCCTAAGTGAATCCCAAATCATATAACCACAGATTCCGGCAAACATAAACAGCGCCAATATCTCTGCAGAATGCGATTCAAACCAAGCTTCATTTACCCAATTTAAGTCAAAATATCTTAAAACTGCCGAAAAAACACCCATTAAAGCACCACCGGCTATAAAACCCGATGCAATCAGTGTACCCCTTGACAGTCTCGCAGTATTTACTTTTTCATCTTTTGATCTTGTAGAAACAATATGTGCTATAATACCTCCTACTAAAATTGGCGTATTAAGTTCCAACGGAATATACATTCCTAACGCAAAAGCTAAAGCAGGTACTTTAATCATGGTCAAAATCAGTGCCATTAATGCACCGGCTGCGTATAAAAGCCAAGGTGCCGGTTGGTTACTCATTAGAGGTTCAATTACAGCTGCCATTGCGTTTGCTTGTGGTGCTGCCATTGCGCCTTTATCCGTAAATCCGTAAGTATCATTTAATATCATAATTACAACAACTACCGTTGCCGACGATACTATTGAGCCCACAAACTTCCAACGCTCTTGTTTAAATGGTGAAGAGCCTAACCAATAACCAATCTTTAAATCTGTTATGAACGCCCCCGCCATCGAAAGTGCTGTACAAACTACACCGCCAATAATTAATGCTGCAAGCATACCGTCTTTACCGGTTAACCCTACCGATATTAAAACAAGCGATGAGAGCAATAATGTCATAAGTGTCATTCCCGAAACGGGGTTTGTTCCAACAATTGCTATTGCATTTGCGGCAACAGTTGTAAACAAAAATGCTATAATAAGCACAATAAAAAGACCCGTTGTTGCGTGCCCCCAGTTATTTACTACTCCGAACTGGAAAAACAAAAGTACCATTATAGCTGTTATCACAATACCCGAAACAATTTGAATCATCGGTAAATCGCGTTCAGTTCTTAGTGTCCCTTCGGATGAGATAACTTTTTTACCCATAATTTCGCTTGCGGCAAGTTTAAACGCTCCGGCTATAATTCCCGATGAACGGATAATACCTATTATTCCTGCCATTGCTATTCCGCCAATTCCGATTTGACGAACATAATTACGGAATATTTGCTCGGCGCTCATCTCGTTTATCAAAAGCGTAACATTTGCACCCAAAGGAGTTGTTAAGTTTTCTCCGATATAATACACCACCGGTATTAACAAATACCAAGAAACAAATGAACCCGCTGCAATTATTGCAGCATATTTTAAACCGACAATAAATCCCAAACCGGTTACTGCAGCACCCACATTCATACTAAATACGATTTTGTACTTATCAGCTATTTCGCTAAAAAACGGTACTGCTCTTGAAGTGAAAACTTCGCTCCATGCACCAAAAGTAGCAATTATAAAATCATAAACACCGCCAATTGCGCCGCTCACTACTAAAACAAGAGCCTGCTTACCCCCCTTTTCACCTGCTACTAAAACTTCTGTAGTTGCGGTAGCTTCAGGAAATGGAAACTTGCCGTGCATATCGGAAACAAAATATTTTCTAAAAGGAATTAAAAATAGTATTCCGAGAAATCCCCCGAACAACGACGCAAAAAACATCTGATAAAATGTTGTTTCAAGATTCAATATGTATAATGCCGGAATGGTGAAAATTGCACCGGCTACAATTGCACCCGATGTTGCACCAATAGATTGGATAATTACATTCTCACCCAACACCTTTTTCTTTCCGGATATTGCCGATAACCCTACGGCAATAATTGCTATAGGTATAGCCGCTTCAAAAACTTGTCCAATTTTTAAACCCAAATAAGCTGCGGCAGCTGAAAACAAGACCGCCATTATTAATCCCCAGAAAACCGACCTGAAATTTACTTCCGGGTAAATTTCATTTGGTGACATTAATGGTATATATTTTTCACCCGGTGCTAGCTCTTTGTACGCATTTTCGGGCAATCCTTTTATTCCTGACGAACTGTCATGGTCCATTTTTGCTCCTATTGAGAAACGCTTTTAGTTTAGAGATTTACGATACTAAAAAATAGTTATTTTTTTTGCATTAAAAAAACCGTCTCCGCAGTTTAAATGACAGAGACGGTTAATTTTAGTATATCATATTCAAAAATTACAACTTTACAGAACTGATAACTTTCATATAGTTTGCTCTTTCGAACTTGGAAGGATCGGCTACATTAATATAACTCATACTTCCGCGCATCATTTCAACTGAAGCGTATTCGTTAGCTTCCATCCAGAATCTCATTTTGGTTAAGACATCCGAAATGTGGTTAGGTCCAAATTTAATAATACTTGAAAGCATTTGAGTAATTTTTGCACCTGCCATAATCATTTTGATAACATCTTTTTCGCTGTAAATTCCGGAAGTAGCTGCCAAATCACAATTTAACCTGCCGTATAGAATGCCGACCCATCTTAACGGGAGACGCATTGCCATAGGAGTTGAAAGCAATACATTTGGAACTACATCTAATGTATCAAGATCAATATCGGGCTGATAAAATCTGTTAAATAGAACTAAACCATCGGCACCGGCTCTATCTAATTGATCTGCCATCCAAGCAAAGGAGCTGAAAAACGGGCTCAATTTAACCGCAACTTTCATATTAACGGCTCTTTTAACTTCTTTTACAACATCAATGTAAACTTGTTCAATTTGTTGCCCGCTTCTGTTAAAATCGGTAGGCAATAAATATATATTAAGTTCAAGGGCATCAGCACCGGCTTCTTCAATTTTCTTGGCGTATTTAATCCAACCACCGGTTGAACTACCGTTTAATGAAGCAATAATAGGGATTTCACATTGCTCTTTACATTTACGAATAAGATTTAAATACTCTTCAGGACCGGCTTTGTATTCAATATCCTGCGGAAAATAATTAGTAGCTTCAGCATAACTCTCGTTGTAATGAGTTGTGTAATGAAGAAGTTCTAATGCTTCTGCTTCAATTTGTTCTTCGAAGAGTGAGTACAAAACAACGGCTGCTGCACCGGCGTCTTCGAGTCTTTTTACGGAAGCTACTTCTTGTGAAACCGGACCCGCAGAGGGGACTATCGGGTTCTTAAGCTGCAGACCGAGGTAATTTGTTGATAGATCCATTTTTTCCTCTCTCTTTTAATTTGTTGCTTGATTCTCACCGGTAGCAGCGGCAAGGTTTTCATAAATTTTCCATTTATCGATAACATCCTGTTGTGCTTCTTGCATTAAGCGTTCTGCATCTTCAGGGCTCGATTTTGTTAGCATTTTATAACGGGTTTCCATATAAGCGTAATCTCTGAACGGAATTTTCATTCCTTTTGAATCTAACTTAAACGGATTTTTACCCTCTTTTGCTAAATCGGGATGATATCTGTATAATTGCCAGTGGCCGCTATCAACCGCTGCTTTTTGATTCTTCATACCTGTTGACATATCAATACCGTGAGCAATACAATGGCTGTAAGCAATTATAAGCGAAGGACCATCGTATGCTTCTGCTTCTACAAATGCTCTTACTGTGTGTGCATCGTTAGCACCCATTGCCACTTTAGCAACATAAACATTACCGTAATTGATAGCCATTAAGCCGAGATCTTTTTTAGCTTGTGGTTTTCCTCCGGCTGCAAATTTTGCGACTGCTGCCCTTGGAGTAGATTTGGAACATTGACCTCCGGTGTTTGAATACACTTCGGTATCTAACACTAATATGTTCACATTTTTACCGCTTGCCATTACATGGTCTAAACCGCCGTAACCTATATCGTACGCCCAGCCGTCACCGCCAATTATCCAAACACTCTTTTTAACCAAATAATCTGCTAATGAAATGAGTTGTTTAACATCCGATGTTTGACCGTTGGCACCGGGAAGTATTTCATTAAGTTTAGTTTTTAATTCTTCAACTCTAAGCCTTTGTTCGTAAATTCCGGCTTCGTCTGATTGATCTGCGTTAACAAGGTCATAAACAAATCTTTCGCCTATTTGAGGAACTAATCTCATTAATATTTCTTTAGCTTGAACTAGATGTTTGTCTAAAGCAAGTCTAAATCCGAGACCAAATTCTGCGTTATCTTCAAAAAGTGAATTTGACCAAGCGGGTCCTCTTCCGTCTTTATTCATTGACCATGGTGTAGTAGGTAAGTTACCGCCGTAAATTGAAGAACAGCCGGTAGCATTTGCAATTATTGAACGGTCACCGTAAAGCTGACTAACTAATTTAACATAAGGAGTTTCGCCGCAGCCTGAACAAGCACCGCTAAATTCAAATAACGGCTCTAAGAATTGGGAATCTTTAACATTCGTAATTTTTAATTTTCTTCTATCAACATCGGGAATAGTTAAGAAATAATCCCAATTTTCTCTCTCTTGATCTCTAATCGGGAGTTGAGTAACCATGTTGATTGCTTTGAGTCTTGTTTCGCGTTTGTTTTTGGCAGGGCAAATATCAACGCAAATACCGCAACCCGTACAATCTTCAACCGCTACTTGAAGAGAATATTGCATTCCTTCACCATATTCTTTCCCTTTATAAGGCGTGAATTTGAAAGTACCGGGAGTGTTTTCGGTAAATTCACGGTCAAATACTTTTGCTCTAATAGTTGCGTGTGGGCAAACTAAAACGCATTTATTACATTGGATACAAACATCGGCATCCCATACAGGAACTTCAAGGGCAATATTTCTTTTTTCCCATTTTGTGGTTCCCGAGGGATAAGTACCGTCAACCGGCATCTTAGAAACGGGAATCATATCGCCGTGCCCTGCAATCATCATTGCTGTAACATCTCTTACAAATTCAGGTGCGTGTGAAGGAACTGCGCCTCTTAATTGCTCGGTACTTGTAACGGAAGCCGGAATTTCAACTTCGTGCAAGTTTTCGAGAGTTTTATCAACAGCGTCCCAATTCATTTTAACAATTGATTCGCCTTTAGAACCGTAAGTTTTTTTGATAGCTATTTTAATCATATCAATTGCTTGTTCTTTAGGCAATATTTTTGAAATTGCAAAGAAGCAAGTTTGCATAACAGAGTTAATTCTACCGCCCATTCCGGTTTCGGTAGCAACTTTGTATGCATCAATGATATAAAGTTTCATTTTCTTTTCAATTAAGTCTCTTTGAACTTTTTCAGGGAGAGAATCCCAAACTTCTGCTTGCGGTACTTGAGTATTTAACAAGAAAGAAGAGCCTTCGGCAGCATCTTTTAACATATCGGTTGTTTCGAGAAATACTTGTTGGTGGCAAGCTACAAAATTTGCACCGGTAATAAGATAAGTTGACCTGATTTTTTTAGGTCCAAATCTTAAATGCGATGTTGTCATTGAGCCTGATTTTTTTGAGTCGTAAACAAAATAACCTTGAGCAAAAAAGTCAGTGCCCTCGCCAATAATCTTAATAGAGTTTTTGTTTGCGCCAACTGTACCGTCTGCTCCTAAACCATAGAATTTACCTTTAAATGTTTCGGGAGCTTCAACTGAGAAAGCAGGGTCATATTCTAAACTTGAGTGAGTTACATCTTCTATAATACCGATTGTGAAATGATTTTTCGGTTTCTCTTTTAACATTTCGTCATAAATTGCTTTAACTTGAGCAGGGGTGAACTCTTTAGATGATAGTCCGTATCTTCCGCCGGTAATCTTAGGAAAAGCGAAAGGAAGTTCACCGGCAATAAATTGCTCGGTAATAGCGTTCATAACATCAAGATACAAAGGATCACCGGGGGCGCCGGGTTCTTTTGTTCTATCTAAAACAGTTATAGTTTTTGTAGTTTTAGGGAAAGCATCCATTAAATCTTTAATTGAGAAAGGTCTGTATAATCTAACTTTGATCATACCTACTTTTTCTCCTTTTGAAGCCAAGTATTCAACAGTTTCTTCAACTGCTTCAGCACCCGAGCCCATCAAAATCACTATTCTTTCTGCATCAGGAGCGCCGTAATAATCAAATAATTTATACTGCCTACCTGTTAAAGCTGCAAATTTATCCATTTGAGCTTGTACAATTGAAGGACAAACATTGTAAAAAGTATTTACTGTTTCTCTGCCTTGGAAATAAACATCGGGATTTTGAGCCGTACCGCGAATAAAAGGTTTATCGGGAGTTAAAGCTCTATTTCTATGCGAAATAACCATTTCGTCTGTAATCATTGAGCGGATATCATCATCCGTTAATTCTTCGATTTTCATAACTTCATGTGAGGTTCTGAATCCGTCAAAGAAATGAATAAACGGAATGCGTGATTCAAGTGTAGCTGCTTGCGAAATAAGCGCAAAATCCATCACTTCTTGAACCGAGTTTGAAGAAAGCATCGCAAAACCGGTTGAACGGGTTGACATTACATCAGAGTGGTCACCAAAAATTGAGAGAGCCTGTGCGGCTAATGAACGGGCAGAAACATGAAATACGGTTGATGTTAATTCACCTGCTATTTTATACATATTAGGTATCATAAGGAGTAAACCTTGCGAAGCCGTGAATGTTGTTGTAAGAGCACCGGTTTGAAGAGCTCCGTGAACACTTCCTGAAGCACCGCCTTCACTTTGAAGTTCGGATACTGAAGGGGTCATGCCCCAAATATTTTTTTTATGTTCCGATGCCCACTGATCACACCACTCACCCATATTTGATGAGGGTGTAATAGGGTATATCGCAATTACTTCGTTTGTACGGAAGGCAACATAAGCAGCAGCCTCATTTCCGTCTATAGTCACTTTTTTTCTTTGCATTTTATTTACCGTTTATTTTAACTTAATAACTGACTCTTTAAAGCAATTATTATGCCAAACTATCAACGGCTATTTTAACGCCCTTTTTTCCCTCCTGTTTTACCCCTTTTATCCCAAATTGTAGAAATTTTAGTAAAAACGGGCTTCAATACTCAATTTTTTTAATTTATTTCTTCTCATTTTTAGCTTAAAGTGAAGTTTTTGGCTTCTATTTTCATTTATTCTAACTTTCTTTCTTGTTTTTTTT
>JACSRR010000257.1 GCA_014879635.1 Ignavibacteriaceae bacterium
TCTGTGAATAGTGTTAAAAAATATAACTCCGGGTTCCAGACATTCATTTCTGATGTAATTCTGTTTGAAGTTGAAGAAATTTGCCCCTTAATTAATATCTCATTTGTTCTATTTATAAAATCTCTTGAAATTACTAACTTTTTGACCGGATTTGAGAGAGTAACCGCATGATTTGAAACTGTAAAAAATGAAGTGGAAGGAGTAATTGAAACTTTGGGTATTTCGTTCAAAGCACCCGGAGCAACGCTCACCTCAACCAAATTTCTATTAATATTTAGAGCAGAGAGATAAGGTGCATCAGGGGAAGTATCATCATCCCACATCCAACCTTCACCCCAAAATAAACTATCTTTGAAAGAGATATCTGCAATGATATTACCATCAATTTTATTTATTTTATTATTTCGCAGAATAATAATAATCTTGTCTAAATCGCTTACCGAAAACTCAGGGTCACCGCCTCCCTTTATTATAAGATCCCCTTTCAAAGTACCGTCATTTTGAATTTCGCCGTTGTAAAGAACTTTTGTTTCAAAAACAGCATTTGCTCCTAAAAATCTTAATGCAGCTATTGAAGTCAGAATTTTCATATTAGAAGCCGGCATTAACAGTAATTTTTCATTGTAATTGTAAACTGTATTACGGCTATTAAGGTCATATACTGTTATAGCGGCTTGACAGTTTAAGAAATAAGGATCCTTTAAAAGATCGTTTAATTCATTTGAAAGTTTATTCTGCCCAAAGATTGAGTTTGCTAAAACAACAATTAATACGACAAGAATTTTAATATTTTTGTTCATGCTAAAACCTGTGTGTGTAGTGCAATTTCCTCTAAAATAGCTGAAACTCTTAGGCAATCTGGAAGAGCTCCTGTAAAAACAATTGCTTTTCCTTTTACATGCACTTCAAAAGTTAAAGCTCTTGCTTTCTCAAAATCACAAGAGGTGGCTTTAATAATCTGATTGATTACTTCATCAAAGGTGTGCCATTCATCATTGTATAAAACAACTCTACATTCTAATTTTACTCCTGTACTCACCTCTGTTTCAACTTCAATCAGCGGCTCAGGCATCTCTCTTCTTTCGGGCATTGAAAATAATTTAAATATCATAATACAAATTTAAGCATTTTGAGTGGTTTTCATATTGCAACTTTGATTAGGATTGTATAATTAAAGTAGTTTAACTCTTTATTTCTTGAAATTATTCTGATTTTGTTTCGGAATATGGTCTAACAATAAAAATGAGTTATATTTTTTGCTCTTTATTAAATAGTAGCTAAACTCCGGAATTGTTTTTGAGCCAAATATCTGATAGATTTAGAATCTGTAATTTTAACATTTTGGAGGACAAATGAAGATAGCAGTGTGCGTTTCACACGTGCCTGATACAGCCACAAAAATTAAAATCGGTGCTAATAATAAAGAAATTGAAAAAACCGGTGTTACTTTTATTATCAACCCTTATGACGAATTTGCAGTTGAAGAAGCAGTTCGCACTAAGGAAAAATTTGGCGGTGATATCACCATAATTTCTATCGGTGATGACCAAAATAAAGAAACCATTAGAAAAGCCTTAGCTATGGGCGGAGATAAAGGTGTTTTACTCAAAACTGCTGAAGCCTTAGATTCTATTTCGGTTGCAAAACTACTTTCCGAAGAGATTAAAGCCGGTGGTTTTCACATTGTGTTTATGGGTAAACAATCTGTTGATTACGATAATTCTATCACCGGTCAGTTAACTGCTGCAATGTTGGATTATAATTGTATCTCTGTTTGTGTTTCTCTATCAATTGAAGATTCAAAAGTAACTGCCGAAAGAGAAATTGAAGGTGGTAGAGAAGTTGTTGAAACTTCCCTTCCCGTTATTATTACTGCTCAAAAAGGTTTAAATGAACCTCGCTATCCTTCTATTAAAAATATTATGGATGCAAAGAGAAAAACTATTGAAGATAAACCGGTTACTGCCGGAGAAATTTCTTCTGAAGTGATTGAGATGAGACTTCCCCAACCTAAAAATCCGGGAAGAATTATCGGTACTGATAAATCCGCTGTTCCTGAATTGGTCAGGTTGTTAAAAGAAGAAGCAAAAGTAATTTAGAGGAGCATTTAATGATTTTAGCATTTATAGAACAAAGAGACGGTGTAATTAAAAAAGTCTCTTACGAAGTTGTAAGTAAAGCTGTTGCATCCGGTAAAATTACCGGTGAAAAAGTTGCCGCAATTTTTTGTGGTAATGAGGTAAGCGGAATTGATAATTTAGCCGGTTATGGTCTTGAAAAACTTTATTTTATGAAGAATCCTGACCTTAACAATTATTCTTCATCGGCTTATTCTGAATTAGTAAGTAAAATTGCCAATCAAATATCGGCAAAAACTGTTCTTTTCGGAAATACTGCAATGGGTAAAGACCTTGCTCCAAGAGTTGCGGTAAAACTTAGTGCAGGTATTATAACAGACTGTGTTGAATTAGAAGTCTCAAGTGATTCAATTAAAGCAATCAGACCTGCATTTGCAGGTAAAGCCCGTCAAGTAGTTTCTTTAAGAACTCCCGTAAAAGTATTTACGCTCAGACCAAATGTATTCAAAGCCGAAACCGGTTCTGCCGGAAATTTAGACATTGAAACAATCACTGAAAACTCGGTAAATTTGGCTTCCAAAGTTGTATCCGTTAAAAAATCGGAAGGAAAATTAGATGTTGCTGAAGCCGATATTATTGTATCTGGCGGTAGAGGCTTAAAAGAAGCAGCAAACTTCAACTTAATCGAAAACCTTGCAGAAGCATTAGGCGCTGCAGTAGGTGCTTCAAGAGCAGTTGTTGACGCCGGTTGGAGGCCTCATAGAGAACAAGTTGGACAAACAGGAAAAACCGTTTCACCCACACTTTATGTTGCGTGTGGTATTTCCGGCGCTATTCAACATTTAGCAGGAATGTCTTCTTCAAAATATATTGTTGCTATCAACAAAGATAAAGACGCTCCAATATTTAGTGTCGCAGATTACGGTATTGCAGGTGATGTATTTGAAATTATACCTGCTTTAACTGAAGAGTTGAAAAAACAAAGCAATTAGGAAATCTTTAGTGCATAAAGTTGAATGCCAAATAATTGGATTATCGGCAAGCCCCTCCGTTGGCGGGGGCTTTGCCCTTTTATTGAAAGAAATTGACGGTAATAGAAGATTACCTATTCAAATTGGTCAATATGAAGCCCAAGCTATTGCCTCCGAAATTGAAAATATTAGACCTCAGAGACCTCTCACTCACGATTTATTAAAAAATGTTATTATAAACTTAGGTGCTACATTAAATGAGGTTATAATTAATGAGTTGAGGGATAATGTCTTTTATGCAAAATTGATTTTTGAGGTTTCATCACTAACAAATGAAGTTGACGCCAGACCTTCTGATGCAATCGCTATAGCAGTTAGAATGAACGCTCCTATCTTTGTTGCCGAAAGAGTTCTAGAACAAGCAGGATTTGCCCCATCAAGGGATTTAGAGACTTCTTCACTTTTAGAAAAGATTCTTGATGATGCAATTGAGTCGCAAAAGACTGAAAATGTTTCTAAAGAATCAAAGATTGCCGCTTTGCAAACTTTGTTGCGTGAAGTACTTGCAGATGAAGACTATGAAAGAGCCGCTAAAATTAGAGATGAAATAAACAAACTAAAAAACGATAAAGAAAATTAATTTGAACCTTCGGGTTTTATTCCGGTAATTTCCTCTTTCCGCTTTTGTAATTCCGCAATACACTTATCCAAAAACCGTTCAAAATTCTCAGGGTTGTCACTTAAATCATCATAAGTATTTTTGTAAGTTTCTTCAGTAAAATTGTGTTTTTCTCTAAGTTTTCTCAAAATTTCACTTGAAACTTGAGGGCTATTTCCCAAACTGTCTTGAGCCATCAAAAAATCAACATATATTTCAACAAACTTTTCTTCAGGAATCACATTTTTTTTCTCGCACCCGTTTAATAAAAACAAAACAGCGAGCAAGGAAAACATCTTTACAGAATGCGGAAGAAGATTCTTTAAAGGTAATAAATTCAAATAAATGCCTTTAGAAAAAGTTAATTATACTTTCTATCGTTTTTGTTCATTCTTACGCTTGCTTCAAAGAGTATGTCTTTTTCTCTCTGAGTTAATTTTGTATAGCCAGATTGACTTATCTTATCGAGAATTCTATCAATTTCTTCGTCAGTAACTTCATCTTTTTCAGACACATCTTTATACTTAACATCTTCTATATTAGATTTTTTGGATCCAAATCTTTCGGTAAGATCAGTAAAAATTGAGTCAGATTTTCGAGTTGAATTATATCCGTCGCCAAATTTTGAATAACCGGAAGTGCCTATTCCTAATTTATCCTTTAAGCCGACTCTGATATTTTTATCAAGCATAATAAAAATAAAACCGACTAAAGCACCACCAAAATGTGCAAGATGAGCAATATTATCGGTAGCTGATTGAATCATAAATACTTCAAATATAACTAAGAAGCCAATCAAATATTTTGCCTTCACCGGTAATATGAAATAGATAAAAATATATCTATCCGGAAAAGTTAATGCAAAAGCGAGGAGTATTCCGAATACAGCACCTGAAGCACCTATAGTTGGTGCAGGTACTCCGCCAAAAATCGGATTTAAAAACATGTGAATTAGCCCTGCACCTACTCCGCATGTTAGGTAATAAATTAAAAACTTTTTAGAGCCCCACGAATATTCTAAATCTGCACCAAACATAAAGAGTGCAAACATATTAAAAAAGATATGGCTGAAATTTGCATGTAGAAATTGATAAGAAATAACCTGCCAAGGCATAAAGTTTGTACCTAATGGCATTAATGCAAACCACTCATATATCACATTGATTGCCCTGTCACCTGAAATGGTAATATTTTCCATTATCAGTGTAAGAAAGAACACGGCACCGTTAATAATTAGAATATTTTTTAATACAGGCGGTAAAGCTCCGAAACCAAAACCTAGTCCGCCGGGACGATTATTTCCGTATGACATCTAAAATGTTTTCTCCTTTACTTCAAAAACAATACATTTAGATAAATGATTCAAAAGTAAATTGTGTAAAAGTTTGATTTTAATAATTAAAAATAAAAAAATACCGCATAAAACAAGAATTATAATAATTCCGGGTCATGCGGTATATAAAATTATGCAACTTTTTATGCTTCCGAAAGTGCCTCAACACCAGGCAAAACCTTCCCTTCTAAAAATTCAAGAGAAGCACCGCCGCCGGTTGAAACATGAGTTACTTCCTTTTCTAGCCCGGCTTTAGCGATCGCCGATGCCGAATCTCCGCCGCCAATCACGGTTACGCATCCGTTTTTAGTAGCTTCAACTAATGCTTCTGCAACTTTGAATGTACCTTTTGCAAAATTATCAAATTCAAAAACACCCATAGGACCGTTCCATACTACTGTTTTAGAATTTTTAATTGTTTCTGAAAAAAGTTCAATCGTTTTTGGACCAATATCTAATCCCATTTTACCGGATGGGATGCTGTTAGAAGAAACTACCTCTGAAGGAGAGTCGTTCGAGAATTCAGCTGCAACAACTGTATCTACCGGTAGTAAAAAATTTACTCCGGATGTTTTAGCTTTTTCTAATATTTCTTTAGCTAACTCAACTTTTTCGGCTTCCAACAATGAACTGCCTATTTCATAACCCATCGCTTTAAAAAATGTGTAAGCCATTCCCCCGCCGATAATTAAATTATCGACTTTTGAGAACAGATTATTAATAACATCAATTTTACCGCTAATTTTTGCACCGCCTAAAATTGCAGTGTAAGGTCTAACCGGATTATTTAACGCATTACCTAAATAATCTAATTCTTTTTGCATTAAATATCCTGCGAGTGATTCACCAATATGCTTTGTTACACCCTCTGTAGATGCGTGTGCCCTGTGTGCGCTTCCGAATGCATCATTAACATACACATCACCAAGTACTGAGAGTTTTTTTGCAAATTCTGAGTCATTTGCCTCTTCTTCAGCATAAAAACGGAGATTTTCTAATAAAATAACATCGCCGGGTTTAGAATCATCAATTAATTTCTTGACTTCATCACCTATACAATCTTTAGCCATTTTAACTTCTTTACCAATTAAACCGCTTAAACAATCAGCTGCCGGTTTCAAACTATATTTCGGATTAACTTTACCCTTTGGTCTTCCTAAATGACTCATCAAAATGGCGATTCCCCCGTCACTTATAATTTTTTTAATTGTGGGAAGAGATTCAACAATTCTTTTATCGTCTGTTACATTATTATTTTCATCTAAAGGGACATTAAAATCCACTCTCACTAAAACTTTCTTATTCTTTAAATCAATTGCTTCAATAGATTTTTTCATCACAATTCACCTGTATTTATATTATAAAAAAAGCGAAGCTTAACCGGGGTTAGACGGTAGAAACTTCGCTTTGATTTAAGTCTTAAACTAATTTCTAATTATTTAGAAATTTTTACTAATAAGTCAACTACTCTACATGAATAACCCCATTCATTATCATACCAGCCAACAACTTTAACCATATTACCGTTAACCATAGTTGAAGGAGAGTCAAATATACATGAGTTAGGGTTGCCTATAATATCGGTGCTAACCAATGGTTCATCAGAATACTCAAGAATACCTTTAAGAGGACCTTCTGCAGCTTCTTTCATAGCGTAATTAATTTGTTCTGCAGTTGCATCTTTTGAAAGAATAGCAACAAAATCAGTGATAGAACCGTTAGGAGTTGGTACTCTGAGAGAAAATCCGTCTAATCTGCCTTTGAGTTCGGGAATAACTTTACCAACAGTTTTTGCGGCACCCGTTGTAGTCGGAATAATATTTACCGCTGCGGTACGGGCTCTTCTTAAATCTTTGTGAGGGAAATCTAACACTCTTTGGTCATTGGTGTATGAGTGAACGGTTGTCATAAATCCTTTTTCAACACCAAATTTTTCGTGAAGAATTTTAACCATTGGTGCTAAACAGTTGGTAGTACATGAAGCGTTAGAAATAACTTGTTCTGTACCTTTAAGAATAGCGTCATTAACGCCTAATACTACTGTTGCATCAACATCACCTTTTGCAGGCACAGTTAAAATAACTCTTTTTGCACCGGCTTTAATGTGATTCATGCATTGTTCTTGACTTGCGAAAACACCTGTTGCTTCAATAACAACTTCGGTACCTGTTGCACCCCAATTTAAATTTGCGGGGTCTTTCTCTGCCGAAATTTCAATCTTTTTACCATTAACTATTATATTATTTCCGTCAACGCTTACGGTTCCGTTAAATTTTCCGTGAACGGAATCATATTTTAATAAGTGTGCCAGAGTAGGGGCATCTGTTAAATCATTAATTTTTGTAATCTCAATACCACCTACATCTAGAGCTCTTCTAAATACTAATCTTCCGATTCTTCCGAATCCGTTTATACCAACTTTTACTGACATTTTTTGCTCCTTTAACTTGAATAATTTAAATAATTCATCTACTCAATTTAGGTATCATTTTTATCATTTTCAATTTATTTAGTTAGAATGATTTTTTTTGACTCATTATTTCTAAATATTTAAAGTTTTTTTCTAAATTACAGTACTATT
>JACSRR010000080.1 GCA_014879635.1 Ignavibacteriaceae bacterium
TCTCGTGGGCTCGGAGATGTGTATAAGAGACAGTCTTTGAAGCCTCACCTTTTATCGCCAAAAGTAAAAAAGAAGTTTCAAATAGTTTTTCTGAAGCATTTAGATACCCCAATCCAAAAGCTAAATCTGCAGGACTCTCTGCCTTAACAGTGTAAAAAGATGAGCTGTCTGTTAGGATTTCAACTTTACCGTTTAATAAACCGGTACTGAATGACCCGCTTAATTTTGCTGTCTCGCTACTCATTATCAGCCAAGATTGTAGCAATAGAACTAAAGCAATAATTGCAACAATTAGAACCGGAATAAATATTATTTTTAGGCTTTTATACATACTTAAAAATCATTAATAATTCCAAAATGAATTTTACCACGACTAAAATCTTCGCCTCCTGCAATAGCAAAACTAACACCGAGCATACCAAGCCCGGTTTCTAAACTAATTCCAAATCCGTACCCCAATTTAAAACCGGAATTTTCAACAATTTTTTGAGATTCATCGGCAGATCTAAAATAATAACCGGAGTCAAAGAACCCAAATATATAGGTTCTTCCTGCCAACAAGAAACGATATTCTAAATTAGACCAAACAATACGATTTCCGGTAAATTGTTCTTCTCTGTAGCCTCTAAGTGAAGATGTGCCTCCAAGTCGGTATAAATCACTATTCTCTAACAGATCTCCCTGAAGTTCTCTAACATTAGCCGAAAAAGCAAAAACTTGCCTGTTGAAAAAAGAGAAATAGAAGTTTAACGATGAGATGAACCGTTTTAATTCGTAACTTAATAACATTCCCTGAGTCAGAAATTCAGCCGGTCCGTTTATTTTTTTCGAAGAAATTGAAAAACCGGAGCTAAACAGTAAACCTTTAACCGGGAAAAACGGATCGTCACGAGTATCATATTTCAAAGTTATTCCTGAAGTAAAAAAAGATGAGTTAAATACTGTAAAAAATGGTGTTTCAAAAAGCGTTGGTATCACCTCTTCGGATGCCAACTGAACACCGAAAGTAAGTTCAGAAGTAGCCATATACTCTAAAACAGCTCCAATTTTCCTGTTAACATACAAAGTATCTTGTTTTCTTTGAAACAGACTTAAATCAATGTTAAAAGGATAATCGAGAATATATGGTTCAAGATACCTGATTTCGAGTTCTTGCGAGTTCCTGCTATATTGTTGCCACTTAAACAAAAAGCCTCTTCCCGTACCAAAGAGATTTCTCAAATTTAGGTTTAATACACCGGTTAAATAGCCTGTTTCTTCGTTTACTTGCGGTGGTACATAGCCAATTACGCCGTCAAAATTATTTGTTTGAATTTCTTTCACACTAATTCTGAGAACACCTTTTCCTTCCGGTGTTAAATAAAAAACCGGTAGTTTAACAGGCTCAAAAAACTTTAACCTGTTTAATTTTTGAGGGACTAAATCAATTTTATTTTCGTTATAAAAATCTCCTACTTTAATTCCTGTCTCTCTTAAAATTACAAAATCGCGCGTGCTAGAATTACCCTCAATTTCAATTCTGTCAATTTTTGCTTCAACATTTTTATCTATTTCAAGTAGAATATTTAATGCTTTACTACCACTCTCAGCTTTAGTTTCTCTGAGTGAAATCAATTTAATTGATGCAAAAGGGAACCCCGATTTCTCATAATAAATGAGAATCTCTTTTATTATTGAACTCAATTCAATTGAATTATAGATAGACCCTTTTAATGTTTCGGCAAGATCAAATATTTCTTGGGGAATTAAACTATCCGGTTCGCCGGTAAAAGTTATAAACTCATAATATGAGGGCTCTCCGGCGTTGATTAAAATTCTTAATCCTTTTCTATCGTTTCCGTTGCTCTGATACTCGAAAATATTTGTAACAATTTCGGGGCTCAGATAGCCGTAATTGATAAGAAAGGTTGCAATTGACGAAACTATAGAATCGGATACTGTGTCAGAATCAGAAGCCGTAATCACTTTTTCGATGATATTTGAGTATTCTTGTTTATCAAAAACAAGGTTACCGGTTATTTCAAGGCTATCGGGTTTCTGAGAGTAAAGAGAACCGCTCAAAAAAATGACAAGAAGAAATTTAGCGAGGAATTGCATCAATTAAACTTAGCTTTTTCCCCATGTTAACTAAAGTAACTCTTTCAGAGTATTCAATCGCTTTTTCGGGTTCAACATTACATACCTCATAACTTGATGCGTTCATAGCACCTAATGCGGTGGCTACCTTGAGGTAATCTGTAAAAACTAAATCATTGTACAACCCATACACGATACCTGCAACAAAGGCATCCCCCGAACCCGTAGAGTCAATTGTATGCACATTTGGCAACTCAACCATATAATCATATCCAAAGTTACGAACCGGAAAATTATTGCCGCCATTGGTAGTTAGAACCATTTTTACGCCAAACTTATCAAATATACTTTCAAAGAATAAATTAATTGAATCCGGATTATTTTTATCAAAATTAAGTATTCCGTGAATCTCGTCAAAATTATTATGTACAATAAGCGGTGATTTTGAATAGCACTCAAGGAGATGCTCTCCGTAAGTATCTAAAATTACAATTTTATCATGTTTGGAGGCATATTCAATACATAAAGGGAAAATAATATCCGTTTCTTTACACGGAGAGCTTCCCGAAAGCACAAGAAACTCACACATTGATATCATTTTTTCCACTTTTTTTAACATCTCGTCAATTTCATTTTTTGAGATATTAGCATTTATGCCCATTAAATTTGTAACCGAAGCCGCTTTTTCATCAATTATTACAGACCCGCATCTAATTTCACTTTTAGTATTAATAATAGTGGAATTGATATTCTCTTTCTCCAGAGTTTCTTTAAAAATCCTGCCTGAAGCACCTCCGGCAAAAGTTAAAGCAACATTTTTAACTCCGAGCTTATTTAGCTGTCTGCTTACATTTATCCCTTTACCTCCGGCTGTATATTGATGAAGGCAATCCCTGTAATTTTTACCTGCTGAAAAACCGGGAGTAAAAAACCGCGACTCAAGAATTGGATTTAAAGTTACCGTTAAAACCAAATAAAAACCTAATATCTATATCTATATTCTCCGAAAAATGGAGTAATTAACCTGTAATCTCCAAATCCGGTATTATCTACAAAAACAAATCGTCTGTTTATATCGTAATAGTCCCAAATTTCATAAGGTTTTGAATCGTATTCAAAAGGATGTCTTTCAATATTACTGGGAGCTCCTAAAGTGATATAAACCATACCCATATCGGTTCTCCAACCTTCAAGCATTTGTTTGAAATGTTTATTAGCAAACGCTATTCTTCTATAATATTCATTAAACACTTCATTTTCGGCAGTGTTGGGAGTTGGGTCTTGTGCTCTCCAATATTCGAGAAACAGTTTTAACTTTTCTGAATAGTCTGAGCCTTTATTAATTTTACTTATTTCTGATGGACCTGCAATATAAATCATTTGGTCAACCGCTTTTTCCAAATCTTTCAAGGTTGTAGGTACACCTGCCCACTTTGAGAAGAACTGTTTTGTTGAAACAATTACTACTTCTTCTTCAGGAACTTTAGCTGATATCAGCATGGTAAAATCACCTAAAGCAATGTTATCCTGCTTAAAAGTATAAAAAATTTGGTTGTTCCCTTTTGTGTATTTGTTTGTGCTCTCGTCCGAAAAAAGAATTTCATTTTTTGAATTGGTAACATTATAATTTATGGTAATCTCACCGTCTTCTTCTAAATACAGCTCAAAGAAAACAGGAATACCATCCGTTAAATTCGCTACATTTTTTGAAACATTAGGTACAATTTTCGATTTACCGTCAGTTACATTGCGTGAAGAGATCATCATAATATCAGACAAAGCAAGCTTTTGGTCGAAAGTTCTAACATTAAATTCACCACCTGATTCAAAAGTTCTTCTCGAATCCAAATCTTCAATAGTAATTCGAAAGTAATACTTATTAGGGGCTAAAGTAAACGATCTGCCCGTAAGACTGAAAGCCTCTTTAGAATTTGTGAGCGAAAAATCGGTAAATGTGATTTTTTCAGTCCAACTTTTTTCTGTAGTGACTCTGAGTTTGTTTTCGTCAAAAACTGCAACAGAAACAATGTATTCCGCTTTGAAATTATCACCCGATTTGATAAACTGTAATCTATCCATAGGAATTTGAACAAATACATCGACTTTTGTATTTGCAGTATCACCCGAATAAAAGTTCAATATATCAAAGTAAAAAGCTTCTTGTTGGCTAAAAGGGTTTTCGTTTCCGCTTTGCTGCGCTTCAATTTTAAAGAAGGAGGCAGTGATTAACAGAAAAAACAGCATTATTTTCATTATGTTCTCACGCTTTTAATTTCGGCAAAAAAATCATACTCGGAGGAATCGTAAACCAACGCATTAACAAAATCTCCGGGCTTAAGTATTAAACCGGTTCTATCTAAAATAGTTTCACCGTCAACTTCGGGAGCGTCCATATAAGTTCTACCAAAGTATTGCCCATCTTCAAACCTGTCTATTAAAACGGTAACTTCTTTGTTCAAAAAGTTCTTGTTTTTTACAGCAGATATCTCTTTTTGAGCTTCCATAATTGACCGTTTCCTGCGGTTTTTCTCCTTGCCTGAAACGGGGTCACCCAATATAAAACTTGTAGTGTTCTCTTCTTCAGAAAACGAGAAAACCCCGAGTCTATCAAACTTAAATTCATTCACAAAATCGAGTAATTCGTTGAACTCTTCTTTGCCTTCGGCTGGATAACCCGTAATAAAAGTAGTTCTAAGAGTTAAAGCCGGAATTTTTTCTCTCAATTTTTCGAGTAATTCTAAAGTTCTTCGTTTTGTTATTCCCCTTCTCATTGATTTCAGAACTTTATCAGAAATATGCTGGAGCGGTATATCAATATATTTGCAAATTTTTTCATTACCTGCAATTGTTTCAATCAATTCATCCGGAAAATGAGAAGGATACGCATACATCAATCTTATCCATTGCAAACCATCAATTTCGCTCAACTTATTTAATAAATACGCGGTATTTCTGTTTCCGGATAAGTCTTTACCCCAGTCTGTGGTGTCTTGACCAATAATTACAAGTTCTTTAGCCCCTTTATTAACTAAAGATTTTGCTTCTCCGAGTAAAAAATCTAATTCTAATGATTTATGTTTCCCTCTCATTAAAGGAATTGCACAAAAAGAACAGGGATTATCGCATCCCTCAGAAATTTTCAAATATGCTGAATGTATATCCCCTCTTACATTTCTTTCGCCCAATAGTTCGTAGTTTACTTTTCCGCCTAAAGATTTAATGATACCTTCATATTCTTCGGTACCAAAAAAATGGTCAACTTCGGGAATTTCATCAATCAGCTCATCCATATACCTCTCAGAAAGACAACCGGCAACTATAACATTATCTAATTTACCTTCGTTTTTGAGCTTTACGGCTTTAAGAATTTCTTGAACAGATTCTTCTTTTGCAGCATCAATAAACCCGCAAGTATTAAGAATCACGGTTCCCGCTTCTAACGGATTATCGGTATATTCAATATTATTTACAACTATCTGATTGATAAGCCTTTCTGAGTCAACAGTATTTTTAGAACAGCCTAATGTTACAACACTAACTTTTTTATTTTTCATACATTCCGGTTATTTAACAAAAATCTTTAAAAACAGGTACAAAACTGGGGAAACTGCAATTAACGAATCGAAACGGTCAAAAAAACCGCCGTGCCCACCCAAAATATTGGATGAATCTTTGATCCCCGAATCTCTTTTAAGCAGCGATTCAATTAAATCGCCAAGAGGTCCAATTATGGAAATTATCAAAGAAATTGCACTTAGTTGATAATAATCTAAATATTCAAATTGTGACGGGAACAAGTATCTTGCACCGAAAACAACTAAAAAGGCACCTAAAAATCCTGACCAAAATCCCTCCCAGCTTTTTTTAGGACTAACCCGTTCCATCAATTTTCTTTTACCAAAAGAAATTCCGCCAAAGTAGGCAGTGGAGTCACTAACCCAAATACTGATTAGAATCATCATTATCAGGTAACCGCCTCTTGATTCAACAGGGAAATAATCTCTGATTAAAAGCAAACTCGAACAGCTTAAACCAATATAAAAAACACCGAGAAATAAAGAACCTGTGTTATGAATTGCAGAACCTTTATTTCTGAATAATTCTATGCAGAGTATGAACAAAGGAGAAATGATAATAATTTCGGTGAAATACTTATTTTGAAAAAACGCGTTTATTAACAAAGCAGAGATTAAAATGAAACCGGTAGTAAAATTCATTTTTAGCCCCTTTCCCTCAGAAAGTTTGGCATATTCGTAAAAGGAAACCAACGCAATTAACGCAACCAGAACTAAAAAATAATAACTACCGAGATAAACTAAGAAGAGAACAAGCGGTCCTAGAGTTAAAGCAATGGCAACCCTTGAAGCAAGATTGGAAAACCTCATTAATTTTCCTCTTCATCGCTATTTTCGGAATCACTATTTTCCTTATCAAGAGAATTTACATAATTTACCGCATCTTCGGCATCATCTATGTGGACATAAATTTTAACAACCGAAAGATTTCCCGATACCGGATAATTTCTATCTTTTTGAGAAAATATAAAAGCTTCAATACCTGCACTCATCAAATTCGCTTTTAACATTTCTGCCTCATAAATTTCTGAACAGGTATAGATAACCACCAATTCGTCATCAGTAATTTCTTCTACCTCTTCAATTTCATCATTTTCAGTATTAATTAATACTCCGCAAGCCTCACAATTATCTACTGAATCTTCGTTTTCAAAACGACAAATATGACAAATTTTACTCATTATGAACCTCAAAAATATTTTTTTTCAAAATTTTATGGATATAAAATATTACAGAACCCAATAAAATTGCAGAAACCGGGAAAAGGATTAGCGCAGTAGTGAAATCCCCCTGCTCAATATCAAATGATCCTAACTCTCCAAATCCCATATAATAAAAAAGTAAAGATGAGAAATTATTGATAAAATGCATAATCACAGCCGGAATTATCGAGTTTGTTACATAAACCGAATACGCAAAATAAAAACCTAATACGCTTAGGGGTATTAAATTAATGGGCTGAAAATGATAAGCTCCAAATATTAATCCGGTTAGAAGTATAACCAATAAAGGTTTCATTTTTTGTCTTAAACTGTTAAGTATATAACCTCTAAAAAGGACTTCTTCGCATATTGAAGGTACAACGCTCACCGTTATTATTACAAAAAAGAGATCGAAGGGACCCGTAATAGTCAACATTGATTTTATAATTGATTCGGCTTGAGCATTTATACTTTGCAGAAATTCTAGTATTTTTTTAAGTAGTTCAGAACTTGCAAACACTTTACCGAGTATGTAATTTTGGATTATCAAATAAAAATTGATAAGTCCCATGGCAACAACCATACCGGCTAATAAAACGACAGTAATTTTCATTTCCGGCAGTCTGATTTTATTAAATTTAATTACATTGCCAAAAATAAATTTTGACATCAATATGGCGGGAACAAGCAAAAATAATATTTGCACGGTAGTTTGAAAAAGCCGGAATAAAGTGGGGTCTTGACCTGTTAAATTTAAACCAAAAA